>JALYTP010000387.1 GCA_030854225.1 Pseudomonadota bacterium | reverse complement strand
TTCCACGCGCGCTGAGCTTGCCCGGCGAAAAATGTCGCGGGTTTGCAAAATCTTCACCCCCGCGCCGATAGAAGAGCGGCGTGACAACACCCGTTTTCCTCACCGTCGATACCGAGTTGATGTGGCGCCACCACGCCGATGGGCTCGACCCCGCCGAGATCATCCAGCGATCGCTGGAGCCCGCCGGGGTGGGCATTTCCTATCAGCTCGCGATGATGGCGCGGTACGGGCTGAAAGGGTGCTTCTTCGTCGATCCGATGCCCGCCCTGGTGTTCGGGCTCGATGGCATCCGGCGGGTGATCGAGACGATCCTCGCGGCGGGGCAGGAGGTGCAATTGCACCTCCACGCCAATTGGGCGGCCGCGCAGGCGGGTGACGGCGGCGCGCGTTTCGGCAAGTTCGATTTCGCCGATTACGGCGCGGATGAACAGCTCGCCCTGATCGGCGGCGCGCGCGATCTGTTGCGCGCGGCGGGCGCCCCGGCGCCGATCGCGTTTCGCGCCGGCAGTTACTGCGCCAATGACGATACGCTCCGTGCGCTCGCCGCGCTCGGCTTCGCCTATGACAGCAGCCACAATGGCGGCGAGGCGACCAGCATGATCGGCCTCGACGCGCGCCAGATCGCGCCGGTCGAGCGGCTCGGGATGATCGAGGTGCCGGTGACGGTGATCGAGGAGCGGCCAGGCGTGCTGCGCAATTTCCAGATTTGCGCGCTGTCGGCGGGTGAGATGCGCGCCGCGCTCGACCACGCCGCGTTGTGCGGCCACGCCGCGCTGACGATCGTCAGCCACGGTTTCGAACTCGCCAATCGCGCGGGGACGCGGCCCAACAACGTGCATGTCCGCCGGTTCGAGACGTTGTGCGCGCTGCTGGCGGAGCGGGGCGCCTTCATGCCGACAAGCTGGTTCCACGAACGCCCCGCGCTGCGGCTGGACCATCACGATATCCCCCTCGATCCCCACCGGTTGCGCACCAGCTGGCGCCAGGCCGAGCAATTATGGTCGAACATGATCGAGGAACGCGCGGCGTGAGCGCGGCGCCCGTGCCGCTGCGGTTCCAGATCGGCGCGCGGCACCTTGCCTCCACCCACCGCCGGCTCGTGCGGGTGCCGTTGTCGTTGGGGGACGTGCTCGCGGGCCGGTTGCCGGGATTGCCGCCGCTCGACGCGGGCGCGCAGGGGTATCTCGTCACGTCGCTGCGCGCGGCCGATCTCGCGGCCTTGCGCGCGCGTTGCCCCGGCATGACCGCGTCGCTGCGACAACGCTACACGCGGTACTGGATCGACCTGACGATCGGGCTCGACGCCTATCTCGCCCAGCTGTCCGCCGCCACGCGCGCGTCGATCCGGCGCAAGACGAAGCGGATCGCCAAGGCGGGCGGTGGGACGCTTGACGTGCGGCGCTATCGTACGCCGGCCGAGATGGCGGATTTCCACGCGATCGCGCGCGGCGTCTCCGAAAAAACCTACCAGCACCGGCTGATGGACAGCGGCCTGCCCGACGATCCCGCGTTCGTCGCGCGGATGATTGCGGATGCCGCCGCCGGGCTGGCGCGCGGCTGGCTGTTGTTCGTGGATGCGGTGCCTGCCGCCTATCTGTACTGCCCGATCGTGGGCGGCACCGTGCTCTACGATCGCGTCGGGCACGATCCGGCGTCCGCGCATTTTTCGCCGGGTGGTGTCCTGCAACTCGAAGCGATGCGCGACCTGCAAGCCGATCCCGCCGCGCTGCGCTTCGATTTCACCGAGGGCGAGGGGCAGCACAAGCGCCAGTTCGCCACCGGGGGCGAGGCGTGCGTCGATCTGCTGCTGCTGACGCCGACGCTGGCGAACCGTGCGCTGTGCGCCGCGCTCGACGGGTTCGACGGAATCGCGGCGCTGGGCAAAAGCACCGTTGCCGCGCTCGGGCTGGAGCGGGTGGCGAAGCGCCTGCGCCGTTGACCTGTTCGGCGCCGCCGCAGCGCCGTATACCGCTCCGATGCACGTCCGCGCCGAAGCCCTGATCGTCGCCGTCCGCGCGCACGGCGAACACGGTGCGATCGTCCGCGCGATGACCGCCGGAGACGGGCTGCTCGCCGGTTATGTGCGCGGCGGGCGGTCGAGCCGGCTGCGCCCGGTGCTGCAACCCGCCAATCT
>JALYTP010000386.1 GCA_030854225.1 Pseudomonadota bacterium | reverse complement strand
CCTCTTCGGGTTCGCGCAGCACATAGCCGCGGCCCCACACCGTCTCGATATAATTCTCGCCCTCACATGCCAGGCTGAGCTTCTTGCGCAGCTTGCAGATGAACACGTCGATGATCTTGAGTTCGGGCTCGTCCATCCCGCCATAGAGGTGATTGAGGAACATTTCCTTGGTCAGCGTGGTGCCCTTGCGCAGCGACAGCAGCTCGAGCATCGCATATTCCTTGCCGGTCAAATGGACGCGGCTGCCATCGACCTCGACCGTCTTGGCGTCGAGGTTCACGGCGAGCTTGCCGGTGCGGATGACCGACTGGCTGTGGCCCTTCGAACGGCGCACGACGGCGTGGATCCGCGCGGTCAGTTCCTCGCGGTGGAACGGCTTGGTGACGTAATCGTCGGCGCCGAAGCCGAAGCTGCGCACCTTGGAATCCATCTCGTTGATGCCGCTCAGGATCAGCACCGGGGTCTGCACCCGCGCGACGCGCAATTTCTTCAGCACGTCATAGCCGTGCATGTCCGGCAAATTGAGGTCGAGCAGGATGATATCGTAATCATAGAGCTTGCCCAGATCCAAGCCTTCCTCGCCCAGATCGGTGATGTAGACGTTGAAGCCCTCGGTCGTCAGCATGAGCTCGATCGCCTTGGCGGTCGTCGGCTCGTCCTCGATCAGCAGCACGCGCATCTGGCAGTATCCCCGTCTTTTGCGGCGCCCGGTGCCCCCACGGCCCCGGCGCTTCAGCACACTCTATTAACCTGAGAAGAGATGAACGCAAAAGGTTAATTCTTCGCTAACCGGCCTGACTCCGCGAGTCGCGGGGAATCTACGCGTCGGCGTCGATCCGCTCGCCGAGCACGTCGCGCAGATACAGGCTGCGGATCAGGGTGAAGATCACGACGAGAAGCCCGGCGGAAAAGAACATCGCGAACAGCCCGAAGACCAGTCCCGTGCCGATGATCGCGAACAGCGTGACGGCGGGCGGGATCGACACGATTTGCGCCTGCACGAACGGCGTGATGAGGTTGGTCTGGATCAGCCGTACGACCGAATAGGTGGCGAGCGCGCCGATCAGCGGCCCTTGCCCCGCCGCCGCGCCAAGCCCGAGCGCGGGGAGCATCGCCGCCGTCGGCCCGACATAGGGAATGAATTCGCTCAGCCCCGCGAGCAGCCCCAGCGCCCCCGCCGACGGCACCCCGGACAGCCACAGCCCGGTGCCGATCAGCACCCCCATCGTCGTCATCCCGATCAGTTCGGCGCGCAGCCACCGGCGCAGGGTCGCGGCAACGTCGTTCGTCGCGTCGGCGAAGGCGGGGCGTTGCCTGGGCGGCACGAGCAGTAGCAAACCACGGCGATAAAGCTGCGGATCGGTTGCGAAGAACATCGCGCCGAACAGCATGACGATGGCGTTGAGCACGAACTCCCCGCCGCCGCGCAGCATCTCGCCGGCATCCTTCGCGATGCGCGATCCCGACAGGCTCGACTTGATCGCCGACGACAATTGCGCACCAGCGGCGCTTTGCGACAGCCATGCATCGAACTTCGCGGCAAGCTGCGGCGTCTGGATGACGAGCTGGTCGACCTGGCTCGCGAAATGCACCGCGAACAGCCAGCCGAGAAACGCCAGCACGGCGAGCACGCTGAAGATCCCGAGCGCGAGCGCGGCGCGCGGGCGGACGCGGGGCAGGCGCGCATAGAGATCGGCGACGGCGCGGATCGCGATCCCGCCCAGGATCGAGCCGAACGCCAGGATCAGCATGTTCGCCGCGCGGAACAGGACGAACGTCCCCCCGAGAATGACGATTAGGATGACGACGCGGCGGATGAAGCGCGCGTCCTGCGCATCGGGACTAAGTCGGCTCATGCGCGGCCAGCGCATAACTGGCGGAAGCGTTCCGCGAGAAAATCGATCAACAGCTCGACCCGCGCCGGGCGCAAATGGCCGGGCGGGGTGACGAGGTGCAGCGCGATCGGCGGCCCCGCCCAATCGGGCAGGATCGCCTCGAGCCTCCCCGCAGCAATCTCGGCATCGACGATGAAATCGGGCAGCCGCGCGATGCCGAGCCCGGCGTGCAGCAACGGCAGCATGGCGTCGCCGCTGTCGGTGACGAAGGGGCCACCGGGGCGGACGGCGGCTTCCTCGC
>JALYTP010000071.1 GCA_030854225.1 Pseudomonadota bacterium | reverse complement strand
CCGTGAGATCGACAAGGCGGGCAAGCCGACCGGCAAGCAAGCGGTGAGCCTCCACGATATCGAGCAGTTCCGTCAGCTCGGCTCGAAGACGCCGGGGCATCCCGAATATCGCCACACCACAGGCGTCGAGACGACCACCGGCCCGCTGGGGCAGGGCTGCGGCAATTCGGTCGGCATGGCGATCGCCGAACGCTGGCTCGCCGCGCGCTTCAACAAGCCGGATTTCGATCTGTTCGATCACGACGTCTACGCCCTGTGCGGCGACGGCGACATGATGGAGGGCGTCTCGGGCGAGGCGGCGTCGATCGCGGGGCACCTCAGGCTTTCCAATTTGTGCTGGATCTACGACAGCAACCACATCTCGATCGAAGGCTCGACGAGCATCGCGTTCGACGAGGATGTCGGCGCGCGCTTCATGGCGTATGGCTGGCACGTCATCCACGTCGATGACGCCAACGACACCGAGGCGCTCGCCGCTGCCTTCGCCGAATTCCGCGCGACCGCAGACCGGCCGACCTTCATCGTCGTCCATTCGGTGATCGGTTACGGTTCCCCCCGCGCGGGCAGCGAGAAAGCGCACGGCGAACCGCTCGGCGAGGAGAATGTGCGGCTGACCAAGGAAGCGTATGGCTGGCCGGCAGGCAAGAATTTTTACGTGCCCGACGGCGTCGCCGCGCACTTTCACGATACCGTTGCCGGCCGTGGCAAAGCGTTGCGCGAGGAATGGGAGGCGCTCTACGCCCGATACAAGGCCGCGCACCCCGCCCTCGCGACCGAAATCGAGGCGATCTTGTCGGATCGCTTGCCCGACGGTTGGGACGCCGACATCCCGACCTTCGAGGCGGACGCGAAGGGCATGGCGTCGCGCGACGCGGGCGGCAAGGTGCTGAACGCGATCGCGCCCAAGCTGCCGTGGCTGCTCGGCGGATCGGCCGATCTGTCGCCATCGACCAAGACCGACATCAAGGGCGCGCCGAGCTTCGAGCCGGACAATTACGGCGGCACCAACTTTCATTTCGGCGTGCGCGAACACGGCATGGGCGCGGTGGTCAACGGCATGACGTTGTCGCACCTGCGCGGATACGGCTCGACCTTCCTCGTTTTCGCCGATTACATGCGCGCGCCGATCCGCTTGTCGGCAATCATGGAGATAGGCGCGACCTGGGTATTCACGCACGATTCGATCGGCGTGGGCGAGGACGGCCCGACGCACCAGCCGATCGAACATCTCGCGACGCTCCGCGCGATCCCCGGGCTCGACACCATCCGCCCGGGCGACGCCAACGAGGTGGCCGAGGCATGGCGTGCGATCGTCAAGGACGGCAGCCATCCGACCGCGCTGATCCTGTCGCGCCAGGCGTTGCCGACGCTCGACCGTTCGAAATATGCCGGCGCCGCTGGCGTCGCGAAGGGGGCGTATGTGCTCGCCGACAGCGACGATCCGCAGGTCATCCTGATCGCCACCGGGTCCGAGGTTTCGCTGGCGATCGATGCGTATGAGAAGCTCAAGGCGGAGGGTATCGCCGCGCGCGTCGTCTCGATGCCGAGCTGGTTCCGCTACGAACGCCAGTCGGATGCGTACAAAGAATCGGTGCTGCCCAGGGCCATCACGGCCCGCCTCGCGATCGAGATGGGCGGCGAGATCGGCTGGGACCGTTATGTCGGCCTTGCCGGCAAGACGATCACCATGGCGACTTTCGGCGCCTCGGCACCGCTCGCCAAATTGCAGGAAAAGTTCGGCTTCACGGAGGAAAACGTGGTGAAAGTCGCCAAATCGATGCTGGAGAAGAAGTGATGGGTCACCTCAACGATCTGGAAAAGCTGGGCCAGGCGGTCTGGCTCGATTTCGTCGATCGCAAGTTCCTTGCCGAAGGCGGGCTGCGAAAACTGGTCGACGAGGACGGGATCACCGGCGTCACCTCCAATCCGTCGATCTTCGAAAAAGCGATGGGCCACGGCGAAGCCTATGACGCCGCGCTGGCCGCGTTCGACAAGGCGCACCCGGGCGCCTCGTCCATGGCGCGCTACGAACATCTCGCGGTGCAGGATATCCAGACCGCCGCCGATACGCTGCGCCCGGTGTACGACAAGCTCGGCGGCAAGGACGGCTATGTCAGCCTCGAGGTGTCGCCGTATCTCGCCAACGATACGGACGAGACTGCGGCGGAAGCGGCGCGGCTGTGGGCGGCGGTCGACCGGCCCAATCTGATGATCAAGATCCCGGGCACGCCGGCAGGCACCCCGGCCATCGCCACGACGATCGACAAGGGCATCAACGTCAACGTGACGCTGCTATTCTCGATCGAGGCATACAAGGCGGTCGCGATGGCGTTCGTCGAGGGTCTCGAAAAGCGTGCCGCGCGCGGCGACGCGATCGACAGGATCGCCAGCGTCGCCAGCTTCTTCGTCAGCCGGATCGACACCAAGATCGACGATGCGATCGATGCCGGGACGGGTGGCGAGGAGGCGAAGGCGCTCAAGGGCAAGGTCGCCATCGCCAACGCCAAGACGGCCTATGCCTGGTATCAGGATTTCATCGCGACCGACCGCTGGGAGAACCTCGCCGCCAAGGGCGCGATGCCGCAGCGGTTGCTCTGGGCCTCGACCGGCACCAAGAACCCCGATTATTCGGACGTGCTGTATCTCGATACGCTGGTCGGCAAGGACACGGTCAACACCGTCCCGCCCAAGACGCTCGAGGCCTTCCGCGATCACGGCACGGTGGCCGAGACGCTGACGAAAAACGTCGAGGGGGCGAAGCAAGTGCTGGCCGACGCCGACCGGTTGGGGCTGGACTTGCCGGGCGTCACCGCCAATCTGGTCGAGGAAGGGGTCGCCTCTTTCGCCAAGGCGTTCGACGATCTGCTCGGTGCGATCGCCGCCAAGCACCCCGTTTCCGCCTGACCCACAAGAATATCGGAGCATCTCGCATGAAGATCGGCATCATCGGCATGGGCCGCATGGGCGCTAACATCGCGCGGCGCCTGATGCGCGCGGACCACGAGACGGTGGTGTTCGATCGCGACCCAAAGGCCGTCGCGGCGGTGGTGGCGGACGGTGCGACCGGGGCGGATTCGCTCGAGGACATGCATGACAAGCTGGGCGACAACGCAATCTTCTGGGTCATGCTGCCATCGGGCGATCCGACCGAACAGACCGTCACCGCGATCGGTCAATTCTGCAGCGAAGGCGACATCATCATCGACGGCGGCAACACCTTCTACAAGGACGATATCCGCCGCGCGAAGGCGCTGAAGGACAAGGGCACGCATTATGTCGATGTCGGCACCTCGGGCGGCGTCTGGGGGCTTGAACGCGGGTTCTGCATGATGGCGGGTGGCGAGAAGGAGGCGATCGACCGGATCGACCCGATCCTCGACGCGCTGGCGCCCGGGCTCGGTGATATCCCCCGCACACCCGATCGGATGGATAACGAGGGTGAGGATCCCCGTGCCGAGCGCGGCTATATCCACGCCGGTCCTGCGGGCGCGGGCCACTTCGTCAAGATGGTACATAACGGCATCGAATACGGGCTGATGCAGGCTTATGCCGAGGGCTTCGACATCCTGGCCGGCAAGAATTCGGACAAGCTGCCCGAGGATGAGCGGTTCGATCTCAACCTCACCGATATCGCCGAGGTGTGGCGGCGCGGCAGCGTGATCTCGTCATGGTTGCTCGATCTGTCGGCGGCGGCGCTCGCCAAGGACATGAAGCTCGAGCAGTTCACCGGCAAGGTCGCCGATTCGGGCGAAGGCCATTGGACGATCGAGGCGGCGATGGAGGAGGCGGTGCCGGTCAACGTGCTGTCCGCCGCGCTGTTCGCGCGGTATCGCAGCCGGGTGGAACATACGTTCGGCGACAAATTGCTCTCGGCGATGCGTTTCGGCTTCGGCGGGCATGTCGAGATGCCGCAGTGAGTTCAGCCGAAGGGGAGACGATCAGGCTGGTCGTTTCCGATGTCGACGGGACATTGGTCGACAAGGACAAGAAGCTCACCCAGCCGACGATCGAGGCGGTGAAACGCCTGGCCGATGCCGGGGTCGGCTTCACGATCGTCAGCGCGCGGCCGCGCTCGGGGATGATGCCGATCGCCGATGCGCTGTCGCTCGACGTGCCGATGGGGGCGTTCAACGGCGGCACGATCTTCACGCGCGACGGCAGTGTGATCGCCGCACACCGCATCGACCGCGCGGTGGCCGAAGGGATGTTCGCGCTGGCGAAGGGACTGGCGGTGGATCGCTGGGTGTTCGCCGAGGACCGGTGGTACGCATCGAGCGGTGAGGGCGTGCATGTCGATCACGAACGCGTCGCCTCGAACCAGGAGCCGGTCGTCACCGACGACTTCACGGCTTTCTACGACCGCGCCGACAAGGTGACGTTCGTGAGCGATGATCCAGCGCTGCTTGCCGGGCTGCACAAGAAGGCGAGCGCCGCGTTCGGCAAGGAGGCGACGATCGTCCAGTCGCAGACCTATTATCTCGACGTCACCGCGCTGGAGGCCAACAAGGGCGACGGGATCGCCGCGCTGGCCAAGGCGATGGGCGCGCCGCTCCGCGCGACCGCCGCGATCGGCGATCAGGCCAACGACGTCGCGATGTTCGATCGCGCCGGGCTTTCGATCGTGATGGCGCAAGCGCCAGCCGCGGTGAAGGCCAAGGCGGACGAGATCACCGCGGCCAACGATGCCGACGGCGTGGCGAAGGCGATCGACGAGATCATCCTGCCGCGCGCCTGAACGCGCGGTCAGGTATTAGCCGCGCCCGATTCCCATCCGCCGTAATTCGCGCGCGCCCTGCATCTGGTGCCGCAGCGCGCCCGCGACATGCAGCGCGAACAGCGCGTAAACCAGCTTCGCGATCAGCCCGTGCGCCGCGCCGAAACTATCGTGGACCCACTTCTTCGTATCGGGCGGCAGATCCATGACGAAGCCGATACGCGGCCATTGGAACAGCCCGAAATACGACATCGGCGTGGTCGCGGCGTGTTCATAGGCCGAATCCATGATCCACCCGGTCAGCGGCATCGCGAAGATGACAAAATACAGCCCCCAATGCACGATGCGTGCGGCGGTCACTTCCCATTTCGCATAACCGGCAGGCATGGCGGGGGGCTTGTGCGTCACGCGCCACAGCAGCCGCAGCACGGCGAGCCCCAGGATCGTGACCCCGATTGCCTTGTGCTTGTCGATCAGCGGCCGCACGTTGTCGTCCGCGACATATGGCCAGACCCAGGCGAGCGCGATATTGGTGATGACGCCCAGCGCGATCAGCCAGTGCAGCACGATCGCGGTGCTCGTGTAACGCCCGCCGCTGCCCACCTCCGGTTCTCCCGCAACGCACCGCCAATTCGCTGGCGCAACTGTGGCGCAACCGATAGGGCGCGGCAAGTAGCAGCTTGACCCCGGCCCGGTAACGATCCCAGCATGCCCGATCTCGCCCAGACGTTCGCGGTCGAATCGCCGCGGATCAGCCCCCGGCCGGTGTCGTGGTTGAGCCGGGCGGTGAACGGCGCCGCGCCACTGGTCTTCATCGTGCTGATCGTCCAGGCATTCTTCCGTCAGGGCATCGCGGTGTGGTCGATCGGGATCGCGTATATCCTGTACGATACCGTGCTGCTCGCCTTCACCGCGTGGAATATCCGCGACCTCCGGGTCGCGCCGCCCGCGATGCCGGAAGGCTCCGGCCTGCGCCTCGGAGTAATCGTCGCCGCGCATAACGAGGCGGGGGTACTGGCCGCGACGATCGAGCGGCTCGCCGCGCAAGACACCGCGCCTGAGGTGATCCTGATCGCCGACGACGGATCGAGCGATGCCACCCCCGCCCTGATGCGCGCTCGCTACGGGATTGAGGCGCCCGCTTATGGCGAAGTCGCGAGTGGCGGCACGGTGCGACCCAGCCTGCGCTGGTTGCGCCTGCCGCACGGTGGCAAGGCGCGTGCGCTCAACGCGGCGATTCTGGCGATCGATACCGAGATCGTCCTGACGGTGGATGCCGATACCCTGCTCGAACCCGGTGCTATCCGCGCGATGCGCGCCGCGTTTGCCGCCGAGCCGCAACTGGTCGCCGCGACCGGGGTGCTCGCGCCGATCTGCGGCCCCAGTTTGCAGGCGCGGCTATTCCAGTGGTTCCAGTCCTACGAATATGTTCGCAACTTCCTGTCGCGCCACGCCTGGGAACAGGTGCACAGCCTGTTGCTGGTCTCGGGCGCGTTCGCCGCGTTCCGGCGTGCGCCGGTGGTGCGCGTCGGCGGGTTCGATCCCGATTGCCTGGTCGAGGATTACGAGTTGATCCACCGGCTCTACCGCCACGCCGCCGATCACGGATGCGACTGGCGTGTGCGGGTGGTGGGCGGCGCGCTCGCCTCGACCGACGCGCCGGCCTCGCCGCTCGGGTTCCTGAAGCAGCGGCGGCGCTGGTTCGGCGGGTTTCTCCAGACGCAGCGCTGGAACCGCGACATGGTCGGCAATAGCCGGTTCGGGCTGCTCGGCACGCGGATGCTGCCGGTCAAGGTGCTGGACACGCTCCAACCGGTCTACGGGCTTGCCGCGTTCGTCATCCTGATCGTGGTCGTCGCGCGCGGCCGGTTCCTGATCGCCTTTCCTATCCTGCTCATCATGATCGCCAAGATCGCGATCGACCTGACGTTCCACCTCTGGTCGCTCGGCATCTACAAGCGCTGGACCGGCCAGACGCACGGCCTGCGTATCGGCCCGGCGATCGTCGCGGCGGTGGCCGAGCCGTTCACCTTCCAGCTGCTGCGTCATATCGGCGCGATATGGGGGTGGATCGCGTTCCTCACCGGCAGCGGCGGCTGGGGGCGGCAGACGCGCACCGCGATCGGCCACGGATCACAGGTCTAGCCGCGGCGCCTCGTCCTCGTCATTCTCGAAGGTGGAAAGCGTCACCCCGAGCAGGCGGATCGGCGCGCGGAGCGGCAACAACGACCGCACGAGCGAAAGCGCGGTGG
>JALYTP010000070.1 GCA_030854225.1 Pseudomonadota bacterium | reverse complement strand
CATCGACCTTCATCAGGCCGAGCGCATCGATATCGTCCTTGTCCCATTCGATGAAGGTGCGGTCGGGCATCGCGGCATGATGGATCGGCACGGTTTCGTCGAGCCGATCCTGCATCAGCACGAACCCGCCGACATGCTGCGACAGGTGACGGGGAAAGCGCAAGACCTGATCGACCAGGTCTTTCAACCGGGCGATCGCCGGGTTGCGCGGATCGAGCCCGGCATCGGCGTAACGGCGGCCTTCCATCTCGCTGGAAAAACTGCCCCACACGGTGCTGCCCAGCCGCGCCGTCACGTCCTCCGAAAATCCCAGCGCCTTGCCCACGTCACGCACCGCGCTGCGCGGCCGGTAATGGATCACCGTGGCGGCAATACCCGCGCGTTCGCGGCCATAACGGCGATAGATATACTGGATCACCTCCTCGCGCCGTTCATGCTCGAAATCGACATCGATATCGGGCGGCTCGCGCCGTTCCTCGGACACGAAGCGCGAGAACAGCAGGTCGTGTTGCGTCGGATCGACCGAGGTAACCCCCAGCAGAAAACAGACGATCGAATTGGCCGCCGAGCCGCGCCCCTGGCACAGGATCGGCGGCACCTGCGCGCGGGCGAAGCGCACCAGATCGTGCACGGTGAGGAAATAATAAGCGTAATCCTGTCGCCGGATCAGGCCGAATTCCTCGTCCAGCAACGCGCGCACCTTGGGCGGAAGGTCGATGCCGTACCGCGCGTGTGCGGCCTCAGTGACAAGATGTTCCAGCCAATCCTGCGGGTGCCAGCCATCGGGCACCGGCTCATGCGGATATTGGTAGCGCAAATGATCGAGGGTGAAGTCGATCCGATCGATCAGCGTTGTGGTCTGCGCCACCGCCTCGGGGCAGTCGCGGAACAGCCGCGCCATTTCCGCCGGCGATTTCAGATGGCGTTCGGTATTGGCCGCAAGCAGCCGCCCCGCCGTGGTGATCGTCACGCCGTGGCGAATGCAGGTCAGGATGTCGTGCAGCGGGCGCTGCCCGGGCACGGCATACAGCGCATCGTTGGTGGCAAGCAGGGGGATGCCGACATCCGCCGCGCGCTGCATCGATTGCAGCAGACGGCGCCGATCGCGCCCGCCGTGCAACATCGTCGCGCCCAGCCAGATGCGTTGCGGGTACACGTCGCGCAGGGTTTTCAGCGTTCGCCTGTCGCCGGCGCGCGCCATGACGATCAGCAACAGATCCTCGGCATGACCGATCAAGTCGTCGAGATGAAGGAGGCAGTCGCCCTTCTTCGCCCGCAGATTGCCCACGGTCAGCAATCGCGTCAGCCGGCCCCAGCCGACACGCGTGGCGGGATAGGCGACGATGTCGGGCGTGCCATCGGCGAACACCAGGCGTGCGCCGACGATCAGACGGAAGGAAGGGTCGGGCAGGCCCGCCTCGGCTGCCTGTTCGCGCGCGTTGCGCAAGGCGACATGCGCGCGCACCACGCCCGCCACCGTGTTGCGATCGGCGATGCCGATCCCCGCCATGCCCAGCGACATCGCTTGCGCCACCATGTCGGAAGGGTGCGCGGCGCCGCGCAGGAAGGAATAATTGGTCGCCGCCGCCAGTTCTGCGAAACCGGTCACGCGAACAGCCCGTGGACATACCAGTCGGGATCGACCGTCTCCCGATCGTAAAGCCCGTGGCGAAAAATCCAGAACCGCCGTCCGTGCGCATCTTCGACACGGTAATAATCGCGCGTGAGGCCGTTGCCCCTGGCGTGCCGCCACCATTCGGGAGCGATCCGCTCCGGCCCTTCGGCGCGGATCACATCGTACACATCGCGGCGCCAGCGAAACCGCCGCGGCGGCCCGTCGGGCACCTCGGCCATCACCTCGACACGCTGCGGGGGATCGAACAGGAAGATCGGCCGCGACGGCGGTTCCCCCGCATCGGGCATTGGCCATGCGGCGGGCGAGGAAGCTTCCCGCGCCGGTATCGTCCGCACGCTTTTTTCGGGGATATGAGTATCGCTGGTGGCAAAGCGGCGAATGCAGCCGGGGCCGAGGCGCGTACTCAGCCGATCGATCAAGGCGGCCAGCGCCTCTTCGTTCGCCACATCGCCTTCCAGCTGCAATTGCCGTGGCGCCAGCGGCTCGATCACCGGCACGGCCATCCTGATCATGTCGAAGCCGAAACCCGGATCGACCGGGCTGGCCAGCGTCTCGATCCGTTCGCGGAACAAGCGTGCCACCACGGCGGGATCGCGTACCGGCAGGCTGCTGTCGACGGCCAGATCGCGCACCGCCCCATCGCTGCGGAACAGGCGGATGGCGAAGCGGCGGCCGCCCTTGTCCCGCGCCGCTAGCGCTTGCCCGGCTTCCTCCGCCAGCGCGGCGATCACGCTCATCACGTCGTCGGTGCGGGTGATGGGTTCGGCAAGGCGGCGCTCGCAACACAGCGCCGGCACGGGGCGGCGGGGGACGATGCGGCTGTCCGCTTGGTTCAGCAGGCGAGCGAGCATCGCGGTCGCCTGCTCGCCGAAGCGCGCGGCGATCGGCGCGGACGGGCGCGAGGCGAGATCGCCGATCGTCTTCAGCCCCGCGCGGCGCAACGCCGTGATCGTTTCGTCGGGAAGCCGAAGCGCCGCTACATCCAGGCCGCGCAGCGCGGCGTTTTCGCTGGTGGCGGGCGTCGTCTGGAACCGGGCCAAGGCCTGTGCCGCCTCGGGCGTCGCGGCGAAGGCGTGACGCAGATGATCGGTCCAGCAACCCATCCGCCGGATCAGATCGTCGGCCAGGCCGATCTCCCCGCCGAAGAGATGCGCGCACCCCGTCACGTCGAGCGTCACGCCGTGCGGCGGCTCCAGCGCCACCATCGGCGTATAGCGTTCACACCAGTCCGCGATCCGTTCGATCCACTCCCGGTCGGCCGCCGGATCCGCCTCGAACACCTCAAGACCGGGAACGCGCGCACGCGCATCGGCCAGCGGCAATCCCGGCATCAACCCCAGCGCCAGTGCGCGGGGATCAAGTGTCGCAAGACGAATGACCCCGCGGCATTTTTCGACCAGCGCGAACGGCGCTTCATCCGGTACGCCGTCGCGGGACGATGCCCCCCGCGACAGCCGATCGATCGGCAACAAGGCGAACCATAGCGCCAGATAGCGGCGCCCGGCTTTCGCCATGCGCGCGGAAGGCTGTTCGTTCACGATCCCACTCCACCTGCCAGCGATGATCGGCCGGGCGGCCGCGCTGACGCAAAAGTTCGATATCGAGCGCGGGATGGCCTGGCGCATTCGCCTCCAGCGGTGTCGAGGGGGCCGTGCGGATTGCCCAGCGCGTATCGGCCGCGCTGGGCGCGGGGACGGCGTCGATCCGCACCAGCAGCACGGTGACGCCCGACGCCTCCGCCGCCAGCGCCAGCCTTCGGCTCGCGGTCAGATCGAGCAAAGGCGGATTGCGCCGCACCTCGATCACGGCAACCCCGACCGCGGAGCACCGCACCACATCCGCTGCGGCACGCAGCACGGCCAGCGGGTCGGGCGACAATCCCATGATCAACTGGCGGGGGTCGACCCCTATCTCGGCCAAACCGGCGGCATGAAGACGGCCGCTCTGTCGCTCCGCGGCATCCTCGCGCAGCCAGACGATGCTACCGCCCAGCCGATGGGCCAGCATTCCCGCAAAGCCGGCGGCGCTGCCGGCATCCGCCGCGTCGAGAGCGAACACCTCATGCAACCGCCCTCGAACCAATCCGCCACCGGTCGCCGCATCGATGTCGGCATGGCCGATGCTCACGCGTGCCGCGATCGGCGACCGGGTGCGTTCCAGCGCGGCGATTTGATGCCTCAACAGGCGAAGCGGGTGAATCGAATCGGCCACAATGTTCACTGTATGTTCTATATCGGGCCAGGCGTCGAGTCGGGTCGACCGATCGAGGTGCAATCAACGCAAGACCCCGCGACCCGCTGGCCGGTAACCGCACGGCAGCCGAGCGGTAACGGGACAGCGGGACGCGCGGTCGGAACCTTAATCCGTCACAACAACCTACCGCCCCAATTGCCCCGTCGCGCGCAACAGCGCGGCTTGCGCGATCAGCACGTCGCTGTCGCTGCGGGCCAGCGCCAGTTGCGACCCGCGCAGGCTTTCGTCGGCGACCAGGATGTCGAGCGTGGTGCGCAGATCATAGCCATATTCGGCGCGCACGCCGTTGAGTGCCAGATCGGCCGCCGCGACGCCGGCATGGTTGGCGCTCACGCGGTGTTGCGCGCCGATGAGGTTGGCCCACGCCGTTTCCGCCTCGCGCAGCGCCTGACGTTCGGCGGCGGTGATGTCGAACTGCGCCGCGCGCCGTTCGGCACTGGCCTGTCGCACCTGCGATGCGACCAGCCCGCCGGTAAGGAGCGGCACATGCAAGGCGAGCCCGATCGACGATGCCCGGGGGAAGCCATGACTGGCGCCATCGTCGAGATTGGCGTCATACCCATAGGCGCCCGCCACCGACAGGAACGGTGCGCCGTTCGCACGCGCCTGATCCACCCGCGCCGCAGCGGCGACCCCGGCGGCCTGGCTGCGACGATAGAGGGGATTGCGCGCGAGCACCTGATCCCGTGCCACATCGAGGGTCGACGGCAACGTACCCGGCACCACCGATTGCGGCGTCAATTGCCCCGGATCATGCCCGACCACGGCGCGATAATCCGCGGTCGAACTGGCGAGCGTCGCTTCGGCTGCCGCGAGCGAGGAAACGGCGGAGGCCTGTTGTGCCTGCAACCGGGCGACATCGGTCTTGGTCGCCTGCCCGAGATTGAAGCGCGATTGCGATTCGGCCACCTGCGTATCGAGCAGCTTGATATCGGCCTGGGCGATCGCCACCGCCTGCTGATCGTACAGCAGCTCGGCATAGGCGCTGACCACCGCGCTGAGCACCATGGCTTCGGTATCGCGCAGGCCCTCGGCGCCGGCGGCGGCATCGCCCTTGGCCGCGCGCACCGCCGAGGATACGCGCCCGCCGGTCCAGATCGGCAAATTGGCGGAGACGGTCGCGCCGCCGCCCTTGCCGTAATCGAACCGGTCGTAACCCGCCCCGCCATCGACCGCCGCCGTCAATCGGCCGCCAGCCCGCGCTTGCTCGGGGGCTTCCTCCAGCGCCTCCTGCCGGGCGCGCGCCGCAGCCAGCACCGGATTGCTTTGATACGCGCTGGCGAACGCTTCGGCGAGGGTTTCGGCCCGCGCCGCGATCGGCATCACCGCGATCGCGGTGGCCACCAGCAACCACGCCCTATTCATGGCGCAGCGCCCAGGCCGGCGTCGCCCGTGCTGCGCGCAGCGACTGCGCCAGGACGGTGAAGAGTGCGATGGTCAGCGCGACCAACGTCGCCGCCACGAAATAAAGTGGCGACAACGCGATCCGGTCGTCGAACCCGGCAAGCCAGGTCCGCATCGCGAAGAACGCGAGCGGCCACGCCACCACATTGGCGATCAGCACCGGGCGCAGGAACTGGCCGACCAACAGCTTGACGATATCGGACGAGGAGGCGCCCAATGTCTTGCGGATGCCGACTTCCTTGATCCGGCGCTGGGTGTTGAACGAGGCCAGGCCCCATAGCCCGACGCACCCGATCAGCACCGCCAGCACCGCGCCGATCGCGAACAGCCGGGCGGCGTGATCGTCGGCCTTGTAATAGGGCGCGAGGTTCTGATCGATCGTCTTTGCGGAGAAGGGAACTTGCGGGGCAAGCTGGTGCCAAGTGTCGCGCAGCGCGTTCAGCGCCGCCTGCTGGTCACCGCGATACCGCACCGTCGCCACCGTCGAGACGAACGGCGTCGATTGATATTCGTACATCCATCCCCCGACCTTCTTGCGCGGCGAATAGAAGCGGAGATCGTCAATGACGCCGACTACCGTGCGGGGATACGTGGTATCGCCGACATCTCCCACGAGCACCGTCTGCCCCAGCGCGGCTTGCGGACTGGCGAAGCCGAGTGCGGTGACGGCGGATCGATTGATCACCACATTGGCGACGTTGAGCCTGCCGAGCCCGACATCGTCGCTGCGGTGCCGCGTATCGAGCAGACGCCCGGCGACGAGACGCGCACCGTAGGTCGCAAACCAATCAGTCCCGGTGGTGATTTGCGTTATGGACGGGGCGGTGCTGGCGTTCTGGCCGGGTCGATACATGGTGGAACTGTTCTGGTAGCTCGTGTCGGCCGGCGCGGTGTCGGCGATCGTTGCCGACACGGTCATCGGCAGTGCGCGATAGGCCGTCATGATCGCAGCGCGCTGGGCATCGGACAGATCGCGCAGCTCCAACCCCGGTACGATGATCATGCCCTCGCGGCGAAACCCGAGATCGGTGTTGCGGACATGCGCGGTCTGGGCGAACAGCACCCCCGTCCCGATCAGGAAGGCGATGGCGAGCGCGAACTGCGCGATCACCAGCCCTTCGCGCAGCTTGGCACCGGTGCGTCCGCCGCCGGGTGTGCGGGCCGATGCCAGCACGCTGGCGGCGGGAAAGCGCGACAGCACCATCGCGGGGTAGAGCCCGGCCCCGACGCCGACCAGCAGCGCGATGCCGACCAACAGCGGAACCGAGGTCAGATAATCGATCGACAGCGCGGTGCCGCCGGCGGCGTTCACCACCGGCAGCGCCAGCTCGGCCAGGGCGAGCCCGAAGAGCGCGGCGGCGCCCGCAGTGGCGATCGCCTCGCCGAGAAACTGGCGGATCAACACCGCGCGACTGCCGCCGAGCACCTTGCGCATCGCGACTTCGCGCGACCGCAGCCCGGCCCGCGCGGTGGCGAGATTGACGTAATTGATGACCGCGATCAGCAGGGTCAGCAGGCCGACCAGGCCTAGCGTCGTCACCGTCAGCTTGCTGCCCGGCGGGGCGAGATGCACGTCGGCCAGCGGCAGCAGCGTGACGCTCATGTTCTTGCTCGGATCCTTGCCGATCTCCTTGGCGCGCCGATCGAGGAACGAGGGCAGGCGTTGTGCATAGGCCGCCGCCGCCGCCGGCGTGGCAAAGCGCAGATAGGTCT
>JALYTP010000069.1 GCA_030854225.1 Pseudomonadota bacterium | reverse complement strand
GCCCCTGCCAGAGCAGCGCATCCATCCGCGCGTCCTGATCCGCCGGCGTCAGCGATCCGCCGAACCCGGTCAGGATCGCGGTTTCATCGGTGGCGGACAGCGCGCCGGCGCGCCACGCCGAGGTCGCCGCCAGCATAGCCTCATCCCGCGCGCCGGTCGCCTGTAACGCTTGCGCGAAAGCGGCGCGGGCGGTGTTGGTGAGTGGCGGGTAACGGCGGAAGAACGCCACCGCAATGGTCGGCGACCAGCCGCCGGCGGGGATCGCGCGTTCAGCCGATCGACGCAGCGCCAGCTCGCTCGGCCAGCCCGGATGCGCGATCAGGAACCGCGCATAACTTTCGAACGGCAGGTTGTTGCTTTGGGTAAGCGATTTCCACTCGACGATCGTCGACGCCAGCGATGCGTTGGCGCCGGGATCGCCCGCGAGCATCTGCGTCGCGCGGCCCCAGCCGAGCTGATCCTGACCCATGGATGCACCCATCGCCAGGCCCGATGCACCTGCCGCCATCAACCCGGCCCGAATTAACCATGCGAACATATGGACAATATAGCGCCCGGGTTCCTATCTGTCGCCTGAACAAATGGGTGAAAGCGACGGATAGCTCGTCGCGCCCGGACGAGGGGGCCGTATGTTTTCGGGTTCGATGCCGGCGCTCGTGACGCCGTTCGGTGCGGCGGGTGACTTCGACGAGGCGGCGTTCCGCGATTTCGTCGAGTGGCAGATTGTCGAGGGGTCGTCGGCGCTGGTCGCGTGCGGCACGACGGGCGAGGCCGCGACCTTGACCTTCGAGGAGCATTTTCAGGTCGTGCGGGTCTGCGTCGATCAGGCGAAGGGGCGCGTGCCCGTGATCGCCGGCGCGGGATCGAACGATACGCGCGTCGCGATCACCAACATCAAGGCCGCGCAGGCGGCCGGCGCCGACGCTGCCTTGATGGTGCCGCCTTATTATAATCGCCCCAATCAGGAAGGGATCTTCCGGCATTTCGAGGCGGTGGTCGCCGCGTGCGACCTGCCGGTGCTGCTGTACAACGTCCCCGGTCGTACTGTGACGGACATCGCGGTCGAGACGATCGGCAAGCTCGCCGGAGCTTTTCCGAGCATCGTGGGGATCAAGGACGCGAGCGGCGTTATCCAGCGCGTTTCGGCGCAGCGCGCAGCGGCGGGTGCGGATTTCTGCCAATTGTCGGGTAACGACGACATGGCGCTGGCATTCAACGCGCTGGGCGGCGTGGGGTGCATCTCGGTCACCGCCAACGTCGCGCCGCGGCTGTGCGCCGATTTCCAGGCGGCGATGGCGGCGGGAGATTACGCGAAAGCGCTCGATCATCAGGACAAACTGTTCACGCTGCACGTCGCGTTGTTCACCGACGCGTCGCCGGGGCCGATCAAATATGCGCTGAGCCGGGTGAGGCCCGATTTCCCCAGGAGTTTGCGCCTGCCGATGACCTGGCCGGGCGAGGCCAGTCGTCATGCGGTCGATGCCGCGCTGGCGCATGCGGGGCTTGTCGGATGAATCTGCTCACTCGCCACTTCAGGCAATTGCTCACCTTCGACGGGCGCGAAAACCGCGAGCCGTTCTGGCTGTGGGTGCTGGCGCTCTATATCGCGCAGACGGTGATTTCGTTCGTGGCCATGATTCCGATCATGGTCCGGATGTTCCAGAACATCACTTATATGGCCGAAACGCAGCATCCGGGTCAGCAGCCCGATTCCAATGCGATGTTCGGGATGATCCAGCCGATGATGACGACGATGGGCGCGCTCGGCGCGGTGCTTGGGCTGATGCTCATCCTGCTCGCATCGGCCGCGGTGGTCCGGCGGTTGCACGACAGCGACCGGCGCGGCTGGTGGGCGTTGCCGACGCTGATCCTTCACGTCGCCGGTCAGGCTGCCGGCCTCGCGCTGCTCGCGCGCGGCAGGCTCGTCATCGATCCGCATCACCCCTACGCCAATTTCGGTGCGGGCATCGGGTCGATCCAGATTCTCGGGTTTCTGGCGCTCATCTTCCTGGCGGTGCTGCTGGCGCTGCCGGGCACCGACGGAGTGAACCGCTTCGGCGAGGATCCGCTGCCGCGCTGACCGAATCGCCGCTAGCGCCGCTTCCCTAAACGCAAACGCGCGCCTACATCGCGCTCCCCATGGCTCGCCCACGCCCCACCGCCTTCGACAAGGCCAAGATCGTCGCCGAGAACCGGCGCGCCAAGTTCGATTACGCGATCGAGACGATATACGAGGCCGGGATCGCGCTAACCGGCACCGAGGTGAAGGCGCTGCGCTTCGGCGAGGGATCGATCGCGGAGAGCTATGCCGAGGTGAAGGACGGGCAGGTCTGGCTCATCAATTCCAATGTGCCCGAATTCAGCCACGGCAACCGCTTCAACCACGAGCCCAAGCGGCCGCGTAAATTGCTCCTTCACGAGCGCGAGATAAACAAGATGCACGGCGCGGTGGCGCGTGACGGCATGACGCTCGTCCCGCTGTCGATCTATTTCAACGCGCGCGGCCGCGCGAAGGTGGAGTTGGCTTTGGCCAAGGGCAAGAAGGCGCACGACAAGCGCGAGACGATCAAGGAGCGCGACTGGAAGCGCGAGCAGGGACGGATCATGCGTGATCGTGGCTGATCCGGCGCGTCCCGGCGTGATCGCGCGCGTGGTCGGCTGGGCACGGCATCACATGCCGACGCGCGAATCGGTGCACGCTAACCGGCTGCTGCGGCCCATCGCCCATTTGGTGCTCGCGCCGTCGCTCTGGCATTTCAACCGGCGCTCGGTGCCGCGCGGTGTCGCGCTTGGCCTGTCGACCAGCGTGCTGGTGCCGGTCGCGCACATGCCTGTCGCGGCGGTGCTGTCGGTGCCGCTGCGCGCAAACCTGCCCACCGCTGTCGGCATCACCATTCCCAGCACCTTCCTGATCCCCGGCATCTGGTGGGGGGCGTATCAGATAGGGCACCGCATCCTGCATATCGACCACAGCGTCGGGCACCAGATCGCGAGCAACGTGAAGGCGAATGCGGGGTGGCTCCACTGGCTGTTCGCGCAGGCCGGGCCGGCGACGATCATCGGGCTGTTAGTCATCGCGACCGTGCTGGGATCGACCGGCTATTTCGCCACCAGCTTCGCTTGGCGGCTGCGGATCGCCCGCAAATGGCGGCGGCGGCATCTTCCCAAGGCGAATTGACGCAGCGTGTGAGGCGCGTAGAACACGTCGCATCGTCTCATCGGGAGTCCTAAATGCGCCGTTCGATCCTCGCCGCTTCGCTCGCCGTCACCACCGCGATCGCCGGCATCGCCTATGCGCAAACGAAACCTGCCGCCGCGCCGACCTACGGCACGTTCGGATTCGACGAATCAGGCATGGATCGGTCGGTCGCGCCGGGCGACGACTTCTACGCCTTCGCCAACGGCACCTGGGCCAGGAACACGCCGATCCCCGCCGACAAATCCAATTACGGGGCCTTCACGATTCTGTCCGACCTGTCGGAAAAGCGGACCAAGGGGATCCTGGAAACCGCCGCGACCGATCCGAAGTCGAAGATCGGCGTCGCCTACGCCACCTTTCTCGACCGGCCCGCGATCGATGCCAAGGGGATGACTCCGATCCGTCCGTTGATGGCGAAGATCAAGGGCATGACCAAGGGAAATTATGCCGCCCTCATTGCCGAAACCCAGGTCGGCGGAATCGGCGGCCCGTTTTCGGCTTATGTCGGGCAGGACGCCAAAAATTCCGAAATCTATGCCCTGGAGCTGCGTCAGTCGGGCCTCGGCATGCCGGACCGGGATTATTACCTGTCGGCGGATGCCAAGTTGAGCGAGACCAAGGCGGCGTATCAGAACCACCTGTCCAAGGTGCTCACGCTGGCCGGTGAACCCAATGCCGACGCGCGGGCCAAGGCGATCCTCGATTTCGAAACCGCGATCGCCCGCGTCAGCTGGACCAAGATCGACAGCCGGGACGCCGACAAGACGTATAACAAGATGACCGTCGCCGAACTCCAGAAATCCGCGCCGGGATTCGACTTCGCGACGTATTTCAAGGGCATCGGGACGCCGGTCGATACCGTCGTCGTGGCACAACCGACCGCAGTCGCCGCTATTGCCAAACTGGTCGGCGATGCGCCGATCGGGGTATTGCAGGACCAGTTGATGGTCCGCAGCCTGGATACATATGCCGATGTCCTGCCCAAGGCGTTCGACGACGAGCAATTCGCGTTCTACGGCAAGGCTCTTTCCGGGACAGAGGAACAGGAGGCGCGGTGGAAACGCGGCGTGCAATTCACCGTCACTGCGCTGGATGACGAGGTCAGCAAGATCTACGTCCAGAAATACTTCCCCCCCGCGACCAAGGCGGCGGCGGATATGATGGTGAAGAACATCATCGCGGCGATGGGCGAGCGGATCGACAAACTGACGTGGATGTCACCCGAAACCAAGGTCAAGGCGCATGAGAAGCTCGCCGCCTTCTCCCCGAAGATCGGCTATCCATCGCGGTGGCGGGATTATGCCGCGCTGACAATCACCAGGGGCGATGCGTTCGGCAACGAATGGCGCAGCAACGAGTGGCAACACCATTATAACGTCGGCCATCTCGGCAAGCCGCTGCAGCGCTGGGAATGGCACATGCCGCCGAGCCAGGTTAATGCTTATGCCAATTTCGGGATGGTCGAGATCGTCTTTCCGGCCGCCATCCTGCAGCCGCCATTCTTCGATCCGAACGCCGATCCGGCGGTCAATTACGGCGGCATCGGCGCGGTGATCGGGCATGAGATGAGCCACCATTTCGACGATCAGGGCGCCAAATACGACAAGAACGGCAAATTGACCCAGTGGTGGACGCCCGCCGATATCGCCGCGTTTAAGAAATTGTCCGCCGCGCTGGTCGCCGAATACGATGCTTACGAACCTCTGCCTGGCGTGCATGTCCAGGGTGCATTGACGCTGGGCGAGAACAGCGCCGATCTGGCCGGCCTGTCGGTCGCATACGACGCTTACCACAAGACGCTCGGCGGCAAGCCCGCGCCGGTGATCGGGGGTTATACCGGCGATCAACGCTTCTACCTTGGCTGGGCGCAGGTGTGGCGCCGCAATTTTCGCGAGGCGGCATTGCGCCAGCGGATCCTCACCGATCCGCATAGCCCGAGCCCGCAGCGCGCCGATATCGTGCGCAACATGGACCATTGGTATGACGCCTTCGGCGCCAAGCCGGGCCAGAAGCTGTACCTGACGCCGGACCGGCGCGTCCGCATCTGGTAAACAGCGATCGACAGTGCTTGACGGCAGGTGGGGCGACGCCAAAGAGGGACGGTGATGGTCAGCCTTCCCGTCCCTCCGCCGCCGCGACTGTCCCCAGCGCGGGGCGCCGCGATCCTGGCGGGACTCAGCGGTGCCGTTGCCGCCGCGGTCATCCTGTGGGCGCTCCACGATGTTCGCATCGCCGCTGCGTTTTTTGGCACGGCATCGGTGATCGGCGGCGCGTTGGTCATCGCGCGCCGCCTGTTCGGGCCGCAAGCGGTGCCGGCGCAGGAACCCGATTGGTCGGTCGCGCGCGCGCTCGCCGCCGCCAGCCCGGATGCGGTCGCGATCACCGATCATGGCGGGCGGCTGATCTGTGCCAACGACCGGTACGAGGCGCTGTTCGCCGGATTCCCGACGCCGCCGGGCCTGCCGCTGACGCCCGCCGACGTATCCGCGCTGGGCATGGCGGGGCGTGACGCGTGGCGGGATGGCGTGGGCCAGGTCGCCCGGATCGGCGCGCGCGGGGTGCCGCTATCGGTCGAGATCGAACGGGCAGGGGCCGAAGAGGATCATCTCGTCTGGCGCTTTCGTGGGGTCGAGGAATTCGACCTTGCCGGGCGCGTCGAGGCGATGATCGGCGGCGGCGTGGGGGATCGGCTGGCGGGGGCAGGGGTGATGGCCGCGCTGATCAATCCCGACGGGCGCATCCGCACCGCGAACCGTGTGTTGCGCGCGCGGGCGATGGGGCGCGAGCAAAGCGAGATTGCGGGGCGCGATTTCGCCCGCTTCCTCATTACCGACAGCCACGGGCTGGTGCGGTTCGAGCGCGAGGGGCTTGCGGGCAATCCCCTGCGCGTCCTCCAGGTGCCGTTCCTCGACGGCGACGATGCGCCGATGTTGATCGTGTTGCTGGACGAGGAGGAATCAGCCGCCGGTCCAGCGATCGGCACCGATGCGGCCGCGCATGTCCGCAGTCTCGTATCTTTGATGCCGTTCGGGATGGCGCTGGTCGGGCTGGACGGGCGTTTTTTGCAGATGAACGACGCGTTCGCGCGCGCTGCACGGATCGATCAGGCCGCGGCGCCGCTCTACCCCGGTGATCTCGTCGTGCGTGAAGACAAGGGCGTCGTCGCCGATGCGATCCGCCGCTTTGCCGGGGGTGCCACGCATTCGACCGATCTCGCGATACGGCTGAAGGATCATCCCGACGAACCGGTGGCGCTGTCGATCGCCGGCGCGCGCGGGCTGGGCGAGGCGGCGGTGCTGCTCAGCCTGAAGGACAATAGCGAGGAAAGCCGGCTCAAGCGCGAGGTGGCGCAGGCGACCAAGATGCAGGCGGTCGGCCAGCTCGCCGGCGGCGTCGCGCACGATTTCAACAATATCCTGACGGCGATCATCGGGCATTGCGACCTGATGCTGATGCGCCATTCGCCCGGCGACAGCGATTATGACGACATCCAGCAGGTCAAGGCCAACTCCAACCGCGCCGCCAGCCTGACCCGGCAATTGCTCGCCTTCTCGCGCCAGCAGACGCTCCGCCCGCAAGTGCTCCAGCTGCCCGACGTGATCTCCGAGGTGTCGCAATTGCTCAAGCGCTTGCTCGGCGAGACGGTGACGCTGACCGTCAAGCACGGCCGCAGCCTCGGCCCGGTGCGCGCCGACCCGGGACAGCTCGAACAGGTCGTGGTCAACCTCGCGGTCAACGCGCGCGACGCCATGCCCGCCGGTGGCAAACTCACTCTGGCCACGAGCACAGTCGCCCTCGATCCATCGTTAGACGACACGATCCCGCCCACGCTCGCCGCCGGCGAT
>JALYTP010000068.1:2664-7080 GCA_030854225.1 Pseudomonadota bacterium | reverse complement strand
GGTGCTCCAGCCAATCGGCGACATTGCCGCGCGCGTCCATGCAGCGGGCGGGCTGTTGCTGGTCGATGCGGCGCAAATGCTGCCCGATCACACCGGTGACGTCATGGCGCAGGCCGATTTCGTCGCGCTGTCGTCGCACAAGCGCGGTGGGCCGCCGGGGATCGGCGCGTTGCTGGTACGCAACCTGGCGACGCTGACGCCGACCGGAGGGCAGGAACGGGGCTATCGCGCGGGGACGGAGAATGTGCCGGGTGCGGTCGGCTATGCCGCAGCCCTGGGCGTAGCGTCCGATCATGGTCGCTGGATGACGCTACGCGCACGGCTCGACGATGGCATCGCGCGATCCGGCGGGGAGATCGTTGCGGGCGCCGTTGCCCGCCATCCGGCGATCGGATCGTACCGGATGCCGGGCATATCCTCCTCGGTGCAACTGATCCGCTTCGACATGGCGGGCATTGCGGTGTCGGCGGGTAGCGCCTGTTCGTCGGGCAGCATGAAGCCGAGCCATGTCCTCGGTGCGATGGGGTGGGGCGATGCCGCCGCGCGCGAGGTGGTGCGCGTCAGCTTCGGTCGCGACACGACGCAAGGCGATATCGATGCGTTCATCGCGGAATGGCGCCGCATCGCGCGCGCGGCGCGGCAGGCGGCATGACTTATTTGGATTACCAGGCGACCACCCCGCTCGCACCGGAAGCGCTGGCGACGATGCTTCCGTGGCTCGAGCGACAGCACGCCAACCCGCACTCGGCGCACCGCGAAGGGCGCGCGGCGAAAGCGGCGGTGGAGGTCGCGCGCGAGAGCGTGGCTGGGCTGGGGGCGCCCAACCCTAGCGGCCGGCTGTCGTTCACCAGCGGTGCGACCGAGGCGCTCAACTGGGCGATCAAGGGTAGCCGGGGCGCGATCGTCACGCTCGCGACCGAACATGCCGCCGTGCTGGACACGGTCGAGCATGAGCGCCGATCGGGGCGGCCGGTCACGATCCTGCCGGTCGGGCGGGACGGAATCGTCGATCTGGAAGGCGCGGCGGCGGCGATCCGGTCCGGCGCCGGGCTGGTCGCCGCGATGTTGGTCAATAACGAGATCGGCGTGGTCCAACCGATCGCCGAACTGGCCGCGCTGGCGCATGCGGCGGGGGCGCTGATGCTGTGCGACGCGGTGCAGGGCTGGGGGCGCATGGCGATTCCCGATGCCTGCGATCTGGTCGCGATGTCGGCGCACAAGATATACGGGCCGAAGGGGATCGGCGGGCTGTTCATCGCCGACGGGGTCGCGCTGGCGCCGCTGCTGCACGGGGGGCGGCAGGAGGAGGCGGGCCGGTCGGGCACCTTGTCGCCGGCGCTCTGTACGGGTTTCGGCGCGGCGGCACGGGAAATGCGTGATCGATACGATGAAGACGCGCAGAAGATCGAGCGCTTGTGGGACGCCGCCATCGCGGTGTTCGGCGATGCGTGGATCGTCAACGGCTCGACCGAGCAGCGCTATCGCGGCAATCTCAATATCCGCCGCGATGGGCTCGACGTGGCGCGGCTGATGTCCGGTCTGCGCGACGTGGCTTTCTCCGCCGGGTCAGCCTGCGCCAGCGGATCGGGCCGCCCGAGCCATGTGCTGCGCGCGATCGGGCTGTCCGATGCCGAGGCGCGATCGAGCATCCGGCTGGGTTTCGGCCGGTACACCACCGAAACCGAGCTGACCGACGCGGTGGCCCGCATCGTCGCGGCGGCGGATGCGCAGCGGATCGCGGCGTGATCCGCGTTCGTTTCATCGCCGCCGACGGCACCATCCGCGATATCGACGCCCGTGTGGGCGACCGCCTCCTCGACGTGGCGCAGGCCGACGGCCAGCCGCTGGAGGGCACCTGCGAGGGACAGATGGCCTGCTCGACCTGCCATGTGATCGTCGCGGCGGAGGATTTTGCGCGCCTGCCCGCGGCGACCGAGATGGAGGAGGACATGCTCGATCTCGCCTCCGCCGCGACGCGCACCAGCCGGCTGGCCTGCCAGATATGGCTCGACGAGGCGCTGGGCGAGTTGACGGTGCGCATTCCGGAGGCGGTGCGCAACATGCAGGGGCGTTGAGACACACGGCCGCGCGGGGGTCGAGATTGAATGCGGCTTACCGCTGCGCCACGGTGATGACGGGACGTGGAAGACGGTGCGCACGACCAGATGACGGCATGGCGACAAGCACCGCGATTGCCGCAAGGTTCGCGTCCGCCGGTAAAGCCTTGATCGCGCCGCCCGGCCCCGCCATATGGCGCGCGGGAGTCGGGCGGACGTGGTCGTCGCCAACCTGGTCAGATCCGGAAGGAAGCAGCCACAACGATTTCGCCGCGGGTCGTTCCGGCTCCCACCGCGCCGCCGGTTTTTCGGAACCGGCCTTCCGCGCCGATCCTTTTGCTCCTGCGCGACCTGTCGAAGGGAGCGTCGATGCACCTGCTTCCGATCATCGCCGCCGCGGCGATATCGGCGACCCCGTTTCCGCTCCCGCCGCGCGTCGTACTGAACCCTTCGACAAGGCGGCTCGCCGTGCCTAGACAGGGGTCGATGTCCGATTCCTTCGATCTTGGCGAGCCGCCCCAGCCAGCGAAATCCGAATACCGCGTCCTTGCCCGTAAATACCGGCCGCAGACCTTTGCCCAGCTGATCGGCCAGGATGCGATGGTCACCACCTTGGGCAATGCGATCAAGCGCGGACGGCTGGCGCATGCGTTTCTGCTCACCGGGGTGCGCGGCGTCGGCAAGACATCGACCGCGCGGCTCGTCGCCAAGGCGCTGAACTGCATCGGCCCGGATGGGCAGGGCGACCCGACGATCGATCCGTGCGGGGTCTGCGAGCCGTGTATTTCGATCGCCGAGGGTCGCAACATCGACGTGATCGAGATGGATGCCGCGTCGCATACCGGGGTCGACGACATGCGCGCGGTGATCGACTCGGCGCGGATGGCGGCGTTTGGTGCCCGGTTCAAGATCTACATCATCGACGAAGTTCACATGCTGTCGAAGAATGCGTTCAACGCGTTGCTCAAGACATTGGAGGAACCACCTGAACATGTGAAGTTTCTGCTCGCGACAACTGAAGTACAGAAGGTGCCGGTGACGGTGTTGTCGCGGTGCCAGCGGTTCGATCTGCGGCGCATCCCGGCGGAGGCGCTCGCCGCGCATTTCGCCATGGTCGCGAATGCGGAAGGGGTCGCGGCGGAGCCCGAGGCGCTGGGGCTGATCGCGCGCGCCGCGGAAGGATCGGCGCGCGACGGGCTGTCGATCCTCGACCAGGCGATCGCGCATGCCGGGATCGAGGGGAGCGGCGTCACCGCCGGCGCGGTGCGTGACATGCTCGGCCTGTCGGATCGCGGCGCGATGCGCGATCTGTTCCAGCTATTGCTCGGCGGCGACGGGCCCGGTGCGCTCGATGCCCTGCGGCGGCAATATGATCTGGGGGTCGATCCGCTCGCGGTGTTGCGCGCGTTGCTCGAAACGGTGCACGCGACGACGCTGGCCAAGCTAGGCGCAGTGGCCGATCCGGGGCAGGCGGCGGAGGAAGCGGGTGCGATCCGGCAATGGGCCGGCGCGCTTGGTTTCGGCGCGCTTCACCGGCTGTGGCAGTTGTTGCTCAAGGGACATGACGAGGTGGCGCGCGCCGGGTTGCCGATCGAGGCGTGCGAGATGGTGTTGTTGCGGGTCGTCTACGCCTCAAGCCTGCCCGATCCGGGCGAGTTGGCGCGGATGATCGCCGACGGGATGCCAGCGGCCGCCACGCCGGCGCCGGCGGTATCAGGCGCGCCAGGGGATGCAGGCACCTCCGCTAATGCGGCGCTTCCCGCGACGCTCGACGCGATCATCGCCCTGCTCGAACAGCACGGCGAGCCGGCATTGGCCTCGCGATTGGTCCACCATGCGAGCGTGGTGCGGGTCGGGGAAGCCGAACTGGTGCTGAGTGCCGCGCGTCCGCTGCCATCCGATCTGCCGGGCGAAATCGCCGCCACGCTGAAGCGGCTGACTCAGCGCGTGTGGCGCGTCTCTGCGGTCGATGAGCCGGGCGCGCCGACGATTCGTGACCAACGCGAGGGCGATCGCCAGGCGTTCGAGGCGGGGATTCTTGCATCGCCGGTGGTCAAGGCCGCCTTCGAAGCGTTCCCCGATGCGGAAATCCCGAAAGACGAAATCGATCGCCTGATGGCGGCAAACCGGAGCAGTGCAGCGTGAAGAATCTCGACGATATCATGGCGATGGCGCAGAATGTTCAGGTCGAACTGGAAAAGGCGCAGGCGGGGCTCGATACGATCGAGGTCGAGGGGGCGGCGGGGGGTGGCCTCGTCAGGGTGACCGCGTCGGCCAAGGGGCGGATCATCGCCATCGCGATCGACGATTCGCTGCTCCGGCCGTCCGAAAAGCAGATGCTCGAGGACCTGGTGATAGC
>JALYTP010000068.1:0-2654 GCA_030854225.1 Pseudomonadota bacterium | reverse complement strand
GGCCAAGGCCGATGCGGCATCCGGTGCCGAAATGGCCAGGATGACCAGCGGGTTGGCGCTGCCGCCAGGGTTCAAGCTGCCGTTCTGAGGGAACGCGTGTCGCCGACGATTGTTGAGCCTTCGCTACAAACGGGAGGACCAACATGTCGGACGACGCACCCCACACCACCGTCATTGAACGTCGCGGCAGCGGCGGTGCTATATTTATCGGCATCGTGCTGTTGATCGCGGTGGTGATCGGCGGCTTCTACCTGCTCAACAAGAGCAACAATGACAATCTGAAGACCAACGCCGTAACTTCAGCGGCGAAGGATGTCGGGGATAGCGCCAAGAAGGTCGGCGACAGCACGGCCAAATAAGCCCTATCGCAGGCAGCTATCGAGTCCGTCGTTGCGCACCACCCCCACCCAGCGGGTGAGGACGTTGCCGTGACGACGGACGAATCCGGTCGGATCGATCGCCGCGCGCTTTTTGGGGAGCGGCAGGACGGCCGCGATCCGCCCCGCCTCGACCGGGGTCAGGTGGGCGGCATCATGCCCGAAATAACGCATCGCCCCCGCATTGACGCCGTAGGTGCCGATGCCGGTTTCGGCGACATTGAGATACACCTCCATGATCCGCTGCTTGCCCCAGATCGCCTCGATCAAGACGGTGAAATAGGCCTCCAGCGCCTTGCGCGGATAACCGCCGCCCTGGATCAGGAAGACATTCTTGGCGGTCTGCTGGCTGATCGTCGATCCGCCGCGGATGCGCCCGCCACGTTCGTTGCGGTGATACGCCTGTTCGATCGCCGCGACGTCGAAGCCGTGATGGCTGCAGAACCGGCCGTCTTCACCCGCAATCGCGGCGCGCGCCATGTTGGGATCCAGCCGGGCGAGCGGCATCCACGACTTGGCGATGCCGTTGCCGTCGATCCCGTCGCCGATCATCGTCAGCGTGATCGGCGGGGGCACGAACCGGTAGAGCACCACCAGCGCGACCGACAAAATCAGAAAGGCCAGAACGGCCTTGATCAACAAGCGCCAAACGCGGGCGAGCAGCGACCGGCGCGGGCGCCGTCTCTCCGCCGGTTCCTTCTTCGTGGCACGGGCATTCATCGCGCCACTCTTTCCCGGATTGGCGCCCGTGCCGCAAGGGGCCAGCGCGTTGCCCTAGGCCGCGGCGAGCATCCGGCGATCGCCCGCGAGGCGCATCATCGCCTTTTGCAGCTTCTCGAACGCGCGCACCTCGATCTGGCGGACCCGTTCGCGCGAGACGCCGTAGACCTGCGACAATTCCTCGAGCGTCTTGGGGTCGTCGGTGAGGCGACGCTCGGTCAGGATGTGCTTCTCGCGCTTGTTCAGGTCGTCCATCGCCGAGGTCAGCATCTCGTGGCGCACGTCCGCCTCCTGCGCTTCGGCGACGACGGTGTCCTGCAGCGGCGCATCGTCCTGCAGCCAATCCTGCCACTGGCCCTCGCCATCCTCGCGCATCGGAACGTTGAGCGAGGTATCGCCGCCCATCGCCATGCGGCGGTTCATGCTGGTCACCTCGGCCTCGGTCACGCCGAGATCCTTGGCGATCTTGGCGAGATGCTCCGGGCTGAGATCGCCGTCCTCGAACGCGTCGAGCTTCGACTTCATCCGGCGAAGATTGAAGAATAGCTTCTTCTGCGCCGCGGTGGTGCCCATCTTCACCAGGCTCCACGAGCGCAGGATGAATTCCTGGATCGACGCACGGATCCACCACATCGCATAGGTCGCGAGGCGGAAACCGCGATCGGCCTCGAACTTCTTCACCCCCTGCATCAGGCCGATATTGCCCTCCGAGATCAGCTCGGACACGGGCAGGCCATAGCCGCGATAGCCCATCGCGATCTTCGCCACGAGCCGCAGGTGGCTGGTCACCAGTTGCGCCGCCGCGTCGGTGTCGCCGTGTTCCTCGAAGCGCTTGGCGAGCATATATTCCTGCTCGGGCGCGAGGATCGGGAATTTCTTGATCTCGGAGAGATAGCGATTGAGGCTCGCTTCGCCACCGAGGGCGGGGATCGTCGCGGGGACGTTGCTGCGGTTTGCCATGATCTTCTTCCTTCCCTTGTCCGGCGCATGCCCCTGCTCCGAGGCGACATGCGTGCGTTAGCTATACGTCGAGTCTACTGAACAGTTCCTGCATGTCCGACGGCATTTCGCTATCGAACGACAAAGCGTTACTTGTGACCGGGTGAATGAACCCGAGCCGCGCGGCGTGCAACGCCTGACGGCGGAAACCGAGCGTTTCGAGAATCGGCCGGTGGACCGCTTTTGTTCTACCATATACCGGGTCGCCGAGCAACGGATGGCCGATCGAGGCCATGTGGACGCGGACCTGGTGGGTGCGGCCCGTTTCGAGCCGGCATTCGACGAGCGCCGCGTCCTTGAGCCGCCAGATCGTCGTGAAATGCGTTACAGCGCTCTTGCCCGTGCGCACGACCGCTACCTTCTTGCGGTTCTGCGGGCTGCGCGCGAGCGGGGCATCCACGCTTCCCGAAGGCGGCATCGGGCGGCCCGAGACGATCGCCTTGTACCGCCGGTCGATCGAATGGTCGGCGAACTGCTTCGCCAGCCCGACATGCGCGCGGTCGGTCTTGGCCGCGACCATCAGCCCCGACGTATCCTTGTCGATGCGGTGGACGATGC
>JALYTP010000385.1 GCA_030854225.1 Pseudomonadota bacterium | reverse complement strand
CCGCTGATCCACGCCGGCCAGCGCGTGTTCGGTGAAAATCGCGTGCAGGAAGCATATGCCAAATGGTCCACATTGCGGGAGGAGACGCCCGACGCCGCGCTCCACCTGGTCGGCCAGTTGCAATCGAACAAGGCGGAGGATGCCGTGGCACTGTTCGACGCGATCCACGGCGTCGATCGCGCGTCGCTCGTCGCGGCATTGGCGCGCGCGATGGAAAAATCGGGGCGGCGCCCGGCCTGTTTCGTTCAGGTCGATCTGGGTGACGAGGCGCAAAAAGGCGGCGTCGCGGTTGCGGCCTTGCCGGCGTTGCTCACCGAAGCGCGCGCCGCCGCGCTTCCGCTGGTTGGCCTGATGACGGTGCCGCCGGCCGGTCTGGAGCCCGCGCCCTATTTCGCGTTGCTGGCGAAGATCGCGCGGGATCACGGACTTGGCGGATTGAGCATGGGGATGTCGGGCGATTACGAAACAGCGGTGACGCTCGGCGCGACGCACGTTCGCGTGGGCACCGCGCTGTTCGGCGCGCGCGCGTGAGCACCGGGCAATTGTCCGCAAGGTTCGGATTGTCCGCAAGATTCGGGGCGCTGATCTTCGATTTCGACGGGGTGCTGCTCGAAAGCGAATATGCCGGGAACCGGCAGATCGCCGACTATCTCACCGCTAAGGGTTTTCCGACCACGCCCGAGCAGTCGATGGCGCGGTTCATGGGGCTTGCCGGGGCCGATTTCCTCGCCGCGATCGAGGCATGGATCGGGCGCGCCGTCCCGGACGATTTTCACGACGCGCGGCGCGCGGAGGATGCGCGCATCCTGGCCGAAGGGTTGGAGGCGGTGGCCGGCGCGGTCGCGTTCGTGCGCGCGCTGCCGCCATCGCTGCCGCGCGCCATCGCCTCGTCGAGTTCGACGCACTGGATCGAGCGGCACCTCGATCATCTCGGGCTTCGGGATGCCTTTGCCGGGCGCATCTTTTCGGGCCGCGAACATGTCACGCGCGGCAAGCCCGCACCCGATCTGTATCGCCACGCGGCAACGGCGCTGAGCGTGCCGATCGAGCGCTGCGCGATCATCGAGGATTCGCCGGTCGGCGCACGCGGCGCGGTCGCGTCGGGCGCGTATGTGATCGGCTTTGTCGGCGGCCGCCACTGCGCGCGGGACCATGCCGATCGGCTACGCGCCGAGAAGGTCGATGCGGTGGCGCGCGATTTTGCAGAGGTGGCGCGGCTGCTCGGCTAGAGCGTCAGGCGCGTCAGCCGCGTGCGATCAATGTATAGTCGATCGTTGCGCGGGTCCGGAAGCCAAGCCGTTCATAGAGCGCGATCGTCGCTGGCTGATCGGCATAGGCATGGAGGAAGGGCTGTTCGCCGCGCGCGACGATGCGGTGCGCGACGATCGTCATCAACGTCGCGGCGAACCCGCGCCCGCGAAAGCCCGGGCGCGTGCAAACGCCGCTGACCTCGGTAAAGCCGGGCGGGCGCATCCGTTCGCCGGCCATCGCGACGAGGGTGCCGCCTTGCCGGATACCGATGAACGACCCCAACCGGTGCGTTTCCTCCGCAAACGGCCCCGGTTCGGTAAGCGTCGCCAGGGCCAGCATCTCCGCGGCATCGGCGTCGCCCAGTTCGATCACGTCGCAATCGGGACGCGGCGTCGCGATGCGGTCGGCGACCATCTGAACGCAGCGCGCCGTCTTGACGACACGGACGTCCGCTGGAAGCAATGGGGTCTCGCGCTCGAGAAGGCCAAGCGGGCCGTCGTCCGGGATCAGCCTGGCGAGCGCCTCGCGGCACGCGTCGCTGTCCTCCGCCATCGCCGCGAACAACCCGATAGCGGGCGCGACGCGGATCGCGCGCGCGTCGCCGATCGCCACGTCACGCTGCCGTGTGGTGAGCGCGTTCCACACCGGGCGATCGAGCGGATGCGACATCGGCGCGCTCAGAATTGATGCCCGGTGCGATCTCGCTTGGTGGCGAGATAGCGCTCGTTATGCGGGTTCGCCGGCAGGGCGTGCGGCACGCGCTCGATCACTGCGACGCCAGCGGCCTCCAACTGCGCGACCTTGTCGGGATTGTTGGTCAGCAACCGCACTCGGTCCTGCCCGAGCAGCGCCAGCATCCACGCCGCCACCGTGAAGTCGCGCGAATCGACCGCGAAGCCGAGACGGGTATTGGCATC
>JALYTP010000384.1 GCA_030854225.1 Pseudomonadota bacterium | reverse complement strand
GGGACGGGGTAGAGGAAATCCTTGTTCTGCGTCTTGTCGAGCTGGAGCGAGGAGACCCAGTCGGTCGCATAGGTCAGCCGCAGCGCACCGTTGCGGTGGAGATCGTCCGATTGCCAGTAATCGACCCACGCCGCCTGCGGGCTCACCGCCTTCAATGCCGGATGCGGATGCGCCAGCGCGACGGCGGCGGCGAAGCCGGGATACGACACGCCCCACATCCCGACCTTGCCGTTATTGCCGGGCAGGTTCTTCACCAGCCAGTCGATCGTGTCATATGCGTCGGTCGATTCGTCGATCGCCTTGGGGTCGTGCGGGTGCACCGCGGTCGAGAGGGTGAACGTGCCGTCCGACCCGAACCGCCCGCGCATCGACTGGAACACGAAGATGTAACCGTCCTTCAGCAGCGGCGCCCAATATCCGGGGATCACCGGCGGAACCGACGTGGGCACGCCGTAGGGGGTGCGCCACAGCAGGATCGGCAGTGGCCCGGTCTTGTCGCGCTGACGCAGGATGACGGTCTGGAGCCTGGCGCCGTCGCGCATCGGCACCATCATCTCCTGGAAGGTGAATCGGGATTGCGTGGCGGGTGCGGCAGGGGCGGCGGCGGGGGCAGGCGCGGCGGGTGCCGCCTGTTGCGACATGCCCAGCGAGGGCAGCATCGCCGCCGACAGCGCCAGCGCCCATTTCATTTCGCGCATCCCCGACTCTCCCCCTTGTTTGCGGCGGCACTAGACCAAGCCGGGAGGGCCAAGTCCAGCGATCAGAGGCGGTGCTCGCCCTTCACCCAGCGCACGGTGCCGGAGGAAGCGCGCATCACGACCGAGCTGGTCGTCATCCGGTCGCCGCGCCGCTTGACCCCGGCGAGCAGCGATCCGTCGGTAACGCCCGTCGCGGCGAAGATCGCGTCGCCCTTCACCAGTTCGGAAAGGTCGTATTGCTTGTCGAGATCGGTGATGCCCCATTTGCGCGCGCGGGCGCGTTCGTCGTCGTTGCGGAACAGCAGCCGGCCCTTGAACTGCCCGCCGACACAGGCGAGAGCGGCGCAGGCCAGCACACCCTCGGGCGCGCCGCCCGATCCCATATAGACGTCGATCGTGGTGTCGGGGTTGGTCGTGGCGATCACCCCCGCCACGTCGCCGTCGCCGATCAGCATGACCCCGCAGCCGATCGCGCGCAATTCGGCGATCAGCGCCTCGTGGCGCGGGCGGTCGAGCACGCAGGCGATGATGTCGCGCGGCTCAACGCCCTTTGCCTTCGCGATCGCCGCGATATTCTCGGTCGCCGATTTGTCGAGGTCGATCACTCCGGCGGGATAGCCCGGGCCGACCGCGATCTTGTCCATATACACGTCGGGCGCGTTGAGCAGGTTGCCCTCTTCCGAAATCGCCAGCACGGCGAGCGCATTGGGGCCGGCCTTGGCGGTGATCGTGGTGCCCTCGAGCGGATCGAGCGCGATGTCGATCTTCGGCCCGGTGCCCGGGGCCGATCCGACCTTCTCGCCGATATAGAGCATCGGCGCCTCGTCGCGCTCGCCCTCGCCGATCACCACCGTGCCGTCCATGTACAGTTCGTTCAGCGAGGCGCGCATCGCCTCGACGGCGGCGGCATCGGCGGCTTTTTCGTCCCCGCGCCCGACCAGTGTCGAGGCGGCGATCGCCGCCGCCTCGGTGACGCGCACCATTTCGAGCACGAGCACACGGTCGAGAACGTTGCTGGTGGCGGTGGTCATAACGGCGGCGATCCTCTGCTTGTGGAGCGCGGATAGGCGGCTGGCGCGACGATGTCGAGACAGCGGGGGGTAAAGCGGCGGTTTCAGCCGCGCGGTGCCGTGCGCTATACCCTGCGACATGATCTCGACGACACGATGATGGGGGTGGCGAATGCCCCGATGCGAAACCGTATCGCCGCCGGCGCGGGTGCGCTGGCGGTGGAGCTAGGGCTGTGCCTGGCGCTCATCGCCGGGCTGGCGTTGCACTCCGCGCATACAGCGAGCGAGGCGGTGGCGACGTTCGAGTTACTTCCATCGCCCCCGCCGCCCAAACCGGTTGTCGTGCCGCGCCGCCGGGCCGCTTTGCACAAGGCGCCGGATGCTCGCGCGCCGCCCAATCTGCGCGCGCAGGCGACCGAGATCGTCGCGCCGTCGCTGGTGTTGCCGCCGCCGCCGGTGGG
>JALYTP010000383.1 GCA_030854225.1 Pseudomonadota bacterium | reverse complement strand
CTTCGATATGCACCTTGCCCGAATTGACCGTATCGACCACCGACCGGGTCACGTCGACGCCGAGCACCTGCGCGCCCGTGCGCGCGATCACCGCGGCGGTGGGCAGGCCGATATAGCCTAGCCCCAGGACGGCGACTTTCAGCTCAGCATCCGAAACCATCGGCGACGATCCTTGCAATCTTCTCCGACGCATGGCCGTCGCCGAACGGATTGTGGGCGCGCGCCATGGCCGAATAGGCGTTGCTATCGTCCAGGAGGGTGAAGATTTCGGAAACGATGCGGTCTTCACCGGCGCCGATCAGCCTGGCCGTGCCCGCCGTCACGCCTTCGGGCCGCTCGGTCGTCTCGCGCATCACAAGCACCGGCTTGCCGAGCGCGGGGGCCTCTTCCTGCACCCCGCCCGAATCGGTCAGTGCGATGTGGCACAGGCCGAGCGCGCGGACGAAATGGGGGTAATCGAGCGGATCGACGCGCGCGACATTGGGGCGATCGCCGAGCACCGCGTCCATCACGGAGACGACGTTGGGATTGGGATGGACGGGGAACAGTACCGCCACGTCGTCACGCGCGGCGATGCGTTGCAGCGCGCGGGCGATGTTGGCCATGCCGTCGCCGAAATTCTCGCGCCGGTGCGTGGTGACGAGGATCAGGCGTTTGCCGGCGAAACGCGCGGCGATGTCGTCGAGGCCCGATGCCAGCGACGGATCGGCGGCGATCCGGCCTTGCGTCCAGTGCAGCGCGTCGATCACGGTGTTGCCGGTGACGTGGATCGTCGCGGGGTCGATATTCTCGCGCGCCAGAGCGGCGGCGGAGACCTCGGTCGGGGCGAAATGCTGGTCCGCGATCGGCGCGACGATGCGGCGGTTCACTTCCTCGGGCCAGGGCTGGTAGATGTCGCCCGATCGCAGCCCCGCCTCGACATGGCCGACCGGCACCTTGCGGTAATACGCGGCCAGCGCGCCGACCATCGCGGTGGCCGTATCGCCCTGCACGATCACGCGGTCGGGCCGTTCGGCATCCATCACGTCGCCGAGCCCGGTGAGCAGCCGCGCGGTCAGGCGGTCGAGCGTCTGGCCCGGCTCCATCAGGTCGAGATCGATATCGGGCGTCAGGCCGGCGATGGCGAGCACCTGATCGAGCAGCCCGCGGTGCTGCGCCGTCACGCAGGTGCGCACGTCGAGCGCGGCGATGTTGCGCAGCGCGGCGATGACCGGGAACAGCTTGATCGCTTCGGGCCGGGTGCCGAAGATCACGAGGATTCGGGGTCGCGTGGCGGATGTCATCACCGGCTCCCTTAGCGCGCGCGGATTAAAGCGAGGATAATCCGTTTGACTTGGATAGCGCCCCGGGTGGAAGCGCGGGCGCGAATTCGACTCCTTCATGCGGAACCCGGCTCTATCATGACCTTCAAGCCCCTGCGCAAAGCGGTGTTCCCCGTCGGCGGCCTCGGCACGCGCTTTCTGCCCGCGACCAAGGCGCTGCCCAAGGAGATGCTGCCGGTGGTCGATCGCCCGCTGATCCAATATGCGGTGGACGAGGCGATCGAGGCGGGCATCGAGCAGATGATCTTCGTCACGGGCCGCGGCAAATCGGCGATCGAGGATCATTTCGATATCGCCTACGAACTCGAGACGACGATGCGCGATCGCGGCAAGTCGCTCGAGTTGCTCCACCAGACACGGCTCAAGCCCGGCTCCGTCGCCTATGTCCGCCAGCAGGAGCCGATGGGGCTCGGCCATGCGGTGTGGTGCGCGCGCGATATCGTCGGCGACGAGCCGTTCGCGGTGCTGCTCGCCGACGATTTCATGGCCGGAACGCCGGGTTGCCTGAAGCAGATGGTCGACGCCTACAACAAGGTCGGCGGCAATCTGATCTGCGCGCAGGAAGTGGCCGACGCGGATACCGACAAATACGGCGTCATCACGCCGGGCGCGCGCGACGGCACGCTGACCGAGGTGCGCGGGCTGGTCGAAAAGCCCAAGCGCGGCACGGCACCGTCGAACCTGGCGGTGATCGGGCGCTACATCCTCCAGCCGGGCGTCATGCGCGTGCTCGAAACGCAGGCGGTGGGCGCGGGGGGCGAGATCCAGCTGACCGACGCGATGGCGCAGATGATCGGCAGCCAGCCGTTCCACGGCGTGACCTTTCAGGGCCGGCGCTTCGATTGCGGCGACAA
>JALYTP010000382.1 GCA_030854225.1 Pseudomonadota bacterium | reverse complement strand
AGATGGTGCCGGGCGCGACTGTCTCGATCGATGTCGCGGCGAAGGGCGGGGGGAGCGAAAACAAGTCGAAGTTCAAGATGATGAACCCGTCCGATTCGATCGTTGACTGGGTGCTGGAGATGCTGCCGCAGATGGGCGCGGGGTGGTGCCCGCCGGGGATGCTCGGCATCGGCATCGGCGGGACGGCGGAACACTGCGTGCTGCTGGCGAAGCAGGTGCTGATGGAGCCGGTCGACATGGCGCCGTTGAAGGCGCGCGGGGCGAGGACCGATATCGAACGCTTGCGGATCGAGATCTTCGACAAGGTCAACGCGCTGGGCATCGGCGCGCAGGGGCTGGGCGGGCTGACGACCGTGCTCGACGTCAAGATCAAGGACGCGCCGTGCCACGCGGCGGGCAAGCCGGTGGCGATGATCCCCAATTGCGCCGCGACCCGCCACGCGCATTTCACGCTCGACGGGTCAGGGCCAAGTTTCCTCGAAGCGCCCAAGCTGGACGAATGGCCCAAGGTCGACTGGAAGCCCGATGCAAGCGCGATCCGCGTCGATCTCGATACGCTGACCCCCGACATCGTGCAGAGCTGGAAGCAGGGCGACCGTTTGCTCCTCAATGGCAAGATGCTCACCGGGCGCGATGCGGCGCACAAGCGGATCGCCGATATGCTGGCCGCCCAAGAACAAGGGGGAGGCGAGGAATTGCCGGTCAGCTTCAAGGGGCGCGTGATCTATTATGTCGGCCCGGTCGATCCGGTCGGGGAGGAAGTGGTCGGACCAGCGGGGCCGACCACCGCGACCCGGATGGACAAGTTCACGCGGATGATGCTCGGCCAGAGTCTGCTCGCGATGGTCGGCAAGGCGGAACGCGGGCCGGACGCGACCAAGGCCATTGCCGAGGGCAAGTCCGCGTACCTGATGGCGGTCGGCGGCGCGGCCTACCTCGTCTCGCGGGCGATCAAGGGCAGCCGGGTCGTGGGGTTCGACGATCTGGGGATGGAGGCGATCTACGAATTCGACGTGGTCGATTTTCCCGTGACGGTCGCGGTGGATAGCGAAGGGAACAACGTCCACCAGCTTGCGCCGCTCGTATGGCAGGATAGGATCACACGCGAAAAGCTGTTCGAGGGGGCATGATGGACTGGCGACATCTCGCTCGAATGACGCCAATTTCGTGACCGCGAATCAGCACGGCCCGCACGGCCCGGCGACGCACCGCGCCGGCAAGGTTGCGCGCGGCAGTACCGCGACGCTGATCGCGACCGTGCTCGGCTCCAGCCTGTCGTTCATCGACGGATCGGTGGTGAACGTCGCGCTGCCCGCGATCGGGCGCGATCTCGGGGCGGGCGCCGGCGCGGTGCAGTGGATCGTCAACGCCTATCTGCTGCCGCTCTCGGCGCTGGTGCTGCTCGGCGGTGCGCTGTCGGACCGGTTCGGGCGCAAGCGGCTGTTCCTCGGCGGGGTCGCGTTGTTCGCGCTCGCCTCGCTGGGCAGCGTGGTCGCGCCGAACATCGATCTGCTCCACGCCAGCCGGGCGCTGCAAGGGCTGGGCGCGGCGCTGTTCGTGCCCGCCAGTCTCGCCATTCTCGGCACCGATTTCGAGGGCGCGGCGCGGGGCCGGGCGATCGGCACCTGGGCGGCGGCGGGGGCGATTGCGGGCGCGGCGGGGCCGATCCTGGGCGGCGTGCTGGTCGATACCGTCGGTTGGCGCGCGATCTTCGCGATCAACGTGCCGATCGCGCTCGCCGCGTTCGTCATGGGCTGGCGCAGCATCGCGCCCAGCCGCGCGGACGACACCGGTGCCGACGCCCCGGTCGACTGGACGGGCGCCATCCTTGCCACGCTGGCACTGGGCGCGATGACTTGGGGGCTGACGCGGTTGTCCGATCAGGGCACGCATTCGGGGGCGATTGCGCTGGGCATCGCGGCGTTGTTCGGCGTTGGCTTCTGGTTCGTCGAGCGGGGCGCCGGGGACAAGGCGATGGTGCCTTTCGCGCTGTTTGGCACGCGCACGTTCAGCGGGATCACGATCCTGACACTTTTGCTCTACGGCGCGCTCGCCGCGATCATGCTGCTGCTGCCGTATCTGCTGATCTCGCATGGCTGGCCGGCGAGTGAGGCGGGAGCGACGTTGCTGCCCGCCTCGATCCTGATGGGGCTCGGCTCGCGCTTCGCCGGTCGGCTGGCGGAGCGG
>JALYTP010000067.1 GCA_030854225.1 Pseudomonadota bacterium | reverse complement strand
ATGCCGCGTGGGTCAAACCCGGCGCGCGCGACGAGCGGGCGCCGGGGATCGAGCTGGACACAGCGGCGCGGATCATCGTGTGAACCGGCACGGCGGGGCGCTTGCCGGTGCCCCCGTCACGCGCCCTGGTCGGACGATTCAGGCGGCAACAAGGTCTTGATCAGCGTCGTGCCGTCCGGCTGAACGGCCTCTTCGCGAACAAGCAACTGGCTCTGTTTGGCGAACCAGAAGCGGCTCACGATCTTTCCAGTGCGATAATCGGCGGTGACCAGCCAGCAATCGACCGCGCGACCGCTCCAGTCACGGATCTTGTCGCTGCCGGCGACGGCGAAGCGATATCGATCGGGCTCCTTGTCGACCCCGGCATCGTAGAACGGAATATCGAACACGCGCCCTGCCGCCATCGGCAATGCCTGCAACAGCTCCATGTCATATTCGAAATTGAACGCCGGCTCGGGCATCGGCATCGTGAAGTCCTTGCGGCCATTGTCGGGCAGGTCGGCCATACCGATCACCTTGCCCGTGGTGAACTGATAGCCGCCGATGGTGGTCTTTCCGTCGCGCTCGACGTGTCTGACGTGCGTCAGCGGCGCCAGCGTTCCCGGCGTGAACCAGCTGTCCTGGATGAGCACGACCTTGTCCGCCACTTCGTCCCAGCGCTGGGTCATGTGGAGGCGGCGCCCCGCGCCCGTGGCGGGTTCGAACGCTACCCGGCGCACCCAGATATCGACCGCATTGCGCGCGCCGTCGGGCTTGATCGTGTAGCGCAGATATCGGTGGACACCGGGGCGGACGAGCGCGACGCGCGCCAGCTTGTCGCCGACATGGAGGCTGATGACCTCCGTCCGCGCGGTGGCGGGCGGCGCGAGCGCGAGCATCGTGACGATCGCCGCGAGGCCGATAACGTTCTTCATGATCATTCCCCCAAAAGACCCGGCATGTGTGCGCTCGATACGGCGCGCCGCGTCAAACCGCTCCCCGCGCCGCCGACAAGGTGCATTACGCCCCCCATTCGCGCATCGCGGCGATCACCGCCGCCGGGTTCTCCCACGGCACGAAATGCCCCGCCTCGACCTTCTCGATCCGCACGCCGGGAACCAGCGCCTCCAGCCCGTCGAGCTGGCTGGGCAGCAGCGCCTTGTCCCCCAGCCCCCAGATGACGAGGGTCGGCACCTTCAAGGGCGGGAAGGGGGCGTCGAGGAAAGCGGGGCGCTCGGGGGTTTCGTCCATCGCGGGCACCACGATCGCGCTGGCACGATACCAGTTGAGCATCGCGGTCATCGCGCCGGGCTGGCCCCATTGATCGAGATAGACCGCTTTTTCATCGCCGACCTTGGCCATGTCGACGTGCCGCGCGAAGCTGGTATCGAAGAAGCCGGCGAGGCCGATCGCATCGATATGCTTTTCCAGATCTGGGTTGCGGAAGGCGCGGATATACTGACTCGCCGCGCGCTGGGCCATGTCGTCGTAGAGCGTCTTCTGCATCACGAAGGGATGCGGGGCGTTGATGATGACGAGCTTCGCCACACGCCCCGGATGCTGGAGCGCCGCCATCCAGGCCACCGCCCCGCCCCAGTCGTGGCCGACGAGGGTGAAGGTGTCGATCCCGAAATGATCGGCCAGCGCGAGCAGGTCGGCGACGATCCTGTCAGGCGTATAGGCCTCGACCCCCTCGGGCTTCGACGATCTGGCATAACCGCGTTGATCGGGCGCGAGCACGAAATGATCGCGCGCCAGGTTGGGGATGATGTGCCGCCACGTCCGGTGCGATTCGGGAAAGCCGTGGAGCAGGACGATCGGCGGATTGGCCGGATCCCCCGCGACCGCGACGTCGAGCGTCACGCCGCTCGACAGCGCGATCGATTGCAGGCCGAACTCCATGCTTCCCTCCCGATAGACTGACGCGAACGTAAACCCGATCGCGCGTCAGGGATAGCTGACCGTCAACGGCACGTCGGGGATCGGGATGAACTCCTTGTCGTCACCGGGCACGGTCGGGAATTCGCCTGCCTTCCACGCGCGCCTGGCTTCCTCGATCCGCTCGCGCCTGGACGACACGAAGTTCCACCAGACATGGCGCGGGCGCGCGAAGGCATCGCCGCCACACAGCATCACGCGCCCGCCGGTGGCCGAATTCAGCGCGGTCGCGATGCCCGGCTTGAGGACGTAGAGCGTTTGCGGCGCGAGCGGCACGCCGTCGAGCGTCGCCTCGCCCAGCGCGAGATACACCGCGCGCTCTTCCGTCGCCGCGTCGATCGGCACCGCGCCGCCGGGATCGAGCGCGATGTCGGCGTAGATCGTCCCGGCATAGGTCGTGGTCGGTGCGATCTCGCCCCAGAGCGTCCCCATGATGATCCGCGCGCGGGCGCCCGGGGTGTGGATCACCGGCAGCGCGGCCTTTTCGACATGCTCGAACGCCGGATCCATCTCCTCGTTCGCCTCGGGCAGCGCGAGCCAGGTCTGGATGCCCGACAGGTCGGGGCCGCGCGCTCGCTCCCTCTGCGGCGAGCGTTCGGAATGGACGATGCCGTGGCCCGCCGTCATCAGATTGACCGCGCCGGGCTCGATCGTCGCCAGCGTGCCGATCGAATCGCGGTGATCGATCGCGCCGTCGAACAGGTAGGTGACGGTGGCAAGGTTGATGTGCGGGTGCGGGCGCACGTCGATCCCGGCGCCGATATCGAGATGCGCCGGGCCCATCTGGTCGAAGAACAGGAACGGGCCGACCATTGTGCGCGGGTGCGACGGCAAGGTGCGGTGGACCTTGAACCCGCCGAGATCGTGGGTGATGGGGGTGATGGTTTGCAGCACGAAATCGTCAAGCATGCGCGCCTCCGGTGACGTCGAGCAGGATCTGCGTCAGATCCTCGGGATAGATCGTTTCGTGGTGGTTGGCGATCGAGTCGCGCTCGAACCAGTGCCAGTGCCGCATCACGCGGCGTTCGAGATCGGTGTGGCGGCTGGTGTCGATCGCGACGCTCGGCGCGCGGACGAGGAAATAGCGTTCCTCGGCGATGACCGGGACATTCTCCAGCGTGATGAATTCAACGGTGCGGCGGTGGACATCGGCGCCGGGGTCGAGATCGAACCCGGTTTCCTCGCGCAACTCGCGCCGCGCGGCCGCCGCGAAACTTTCGCCCGGATCGACCGCGCCACCCGGAGTGCACCAGAAGGGCGCGCGGTCCCCGGCGTCGAAGCGGAACAGCAGCAGGCGGCCGGCGGGATCGAGCAGCAGGATGCGCGCGGCGGGGCGAAGCGCCCTCGTCATTCGCCCGGCGCGCGGGCCTTCATGGCCAGCGCGTGGATGCGGGTGGCCAACAGATCGGCAAGCGCTTCGTTCACCAGCCGTTGCCGCGCGACGCGGGCGAGTCCGGTGAAGCGGTCGCTTTCCACGACGACCGAAAAATGCGTTTCGCCGGTGCCGTCGTCGCCCATGTGCCCGGCGTGATGGTGGCTGTCGTTGGTCACGACGAGATGCGACGGGGCGAGCGCGGCGGTGAGGCGAGCGGCAATGAGGTCGGCGAGCGGGGCGGTGGCGAGGTCGGTCATCGCGCCTATATAGGCGGCTTTTGCCGTTGAGGGAGCCGCCGCGTGGCGCGCGAGAAGATAAACAGCGATCGGCCGAGCACCCGTTTCCACGGCCGGATCGAGGGTACGGGCCGCGTCTGCGCCGAGCCGGGGTGCGAGGCGCCGGGTGAATTCCGCGCGCCGCCGCTTGCGGGGTCGGTACGCAGCGACGCGCCGCCCGATTTCCGCTGGTTCTGCCTCGATCATGTTCGCGCGTTCAATTCGCGGTACAATTTCTTCGACGGGATGAGCGTGGACGAGATCCACGATGCGCAGCGCCCGCTCGCCGGATGGGAACGCGAGACCCGCGCCTTCGCCCATGCCGGCGCAGACGCGCCGCCGCGCTGGGCCGATTTCGCCGATCCGCTGGAGGCGATCAGCGGGCGCTTCGGGCACAAGATTGCGCCGGGACGCAAGGACGGCAAGCCGCTATCCGCCGATGACCGGCGCGCGCTGGAGGTGCTGGGGCTGGCGATGGACGCCGATCGCATGGCGCTCAGGAAGCGCTATTCGGAACTCGTCCGCCGCTATCACCCCGATCGCAACGGTGGCGACCGCAGCAAGGAGGCGATGCTGCAACAGGTTATCGCGGCATATCAGCGGTTGAAGACGGCACCCGCGTTTGCGTGACCGCCGCTCGCTAGGCCTTCTCCTCGCGCGCAACGACGACATGCGTCGCAAGGTCGGTCGGGGTGGTTTCCACCACGCGGTAGCCGAGTGCGGGGAGATCGAGGCCGGCGAACACCGCCTCGCCTCGTCCGAGCAGGACAGGCGACACCGCGAAATGCGCCTCGTCGACCAGCCCGGCCTGGAGATATTGCCGCACGGTGGAGGCGCCGCCGCCGATCTTGACGTCCAGCGCGCCCGCGGCCTCGCGCGCGCGGTCGAGCGCGGCGTGGATGCCGTCGGTGACGAAATGAAAGGTCGTGCCGCCCTCCATCTCGATCGGGTCGCGCGGATAGTGCGTCAGGATGAAGGTCGGCGCGTGATACGGCGGATTGTCGCCCCACCAGCCCTTCCAGTCCCTGTCCCCCCACGCACCGCGTTCTGGGTCGAACATGTTGCGCCCGAGGATGAAGGCGCCGAACCCGTCCATCGAGCGATGCGCGAAGCTGTCGTCCACCCCGTCCGACCCGCCGTCCGCGCCGAACATCGCCTTGAACGTCCTCGTCCCCATGAGCCACTGGGCCAGCTCCTTGCCGCGCTTGCCCAGCGGATTTTCGAGGCTCTGCTCGGGGCCCGCGCCGAACCCGTCCAGCGATATGCCGAACCCCGCCCCCCTGACACGACCCACCTCAGTCTCCTTGATTATCTGCAACGTACTGCGCCGGGGACGGCGATCAATCCCGGTCGGGCGCGCCGAGCGGGAAATAGGCGCGGTACGGCCTCGCCTCATCGACGCAGCGCGCGACCGATGGGCGGGCGAGCAAACGCGCGCGATAGGCTTTCAGATTGGCGTGAGCCTCGGGGATCGGGTGCGCCCAATCGGCATAGAATAATGACGGCGCGGCGGCGCAATCGGCCAGCGTGAAATCACCCCCGCACGCCCAGTCGCGCCCCGACAGGTGGCCGTCCAGCCAGGCGTAGATCTTCTCCAGCCCCGCGCGCGCCTTGTCGACGCCGTAGGGATCGCGGTTCGCCTCGGGCCGGATCGCATTGCCGACGATCGTCTGCACCGGGCCCATCACGTAATTGTCGAACACGCGGTCCATCATGCGCACCTCGACCGCCGCCTTGGGATCGGCGGGGATCAGCGCGACCGGGCCGGGGTGGAACGCCGCGAGATATTCGATGATCGCGGTCGCCTCGAACACCGCGGTGTCGCCCTCGACCAGCAACGGGAACTTTCCCATCGGCGAATGCCGCGCGAGTTCGGCATTGTTCTCGGGATAATCGGGTTCGATCATGCGGAAGTCGAATGCAATGTCGTTCTCGTAGAACGCGATCAGCGCCTTCCACGTATAAGAGGAAAAGGGGTGACCGAAATGCTGGATTACCATGTACCGTCTTTCATCTTGCGCTGGCGCTCGTCCTCGCGCGGGTTGTTGATCTGTCCGAACGACCCGGTTTCGACCGGGCCGGCGGGTTGGTAGGTCGCGATCACGGTGCCGCCGGGCGACACCTTGTGGTCGACCAGCTTGAGGGTGCCGGGCGGTGTGTCCTCACCGAACAGCCGCTTGCCGCCGCCGAGCACGAGCGGGAAGGTGTACGTCACCAGCCGGTCGAGCAGCCCGGCGGCGAGCAGCGCGGGGTAGATCTCGCTCGACCCCTGGATCACCAGGTCCGGCCCCTCACCCTGCTTGAGCGCGGCGACATCGTCCATCCCGCGCATCCGGTGGCTGTTGTCCCATGGCAGGTCCTGCTCGCCGCGCGTCAGGACGTATTTGTTCGCCGCGGTGAAGGCCTTGCCCATCGCAGCACCTTCGCCATCGGCATAGGGCCAATAGGCCGCGAAGATGTCGTACGTCCGCCGCCCGAGCAGCAGGTCGTACGGCCCGGCGAAGAAATCGCCGATCGCCGCGCCCACCGTCTCGTCGGCGAGCGGGAACATCCAGCCGCCGTGCGCGAACCCGCCGGTCGGATCTTCGGTCGAACCGCCCGGCGCCTGGATGACGCCGTCGAGCGACTGGAACATCCCGCCGACGATCCTACGCATCGGCCTTTGCCCCGGCGCGCGCGGCCTCGATCGCGGCGATATCGATCTTCTTCATCGTCATCATCGCCTCCATCACGCGCTTGGCGGCGGCGCGGTCCGGATCGGCCATCCCTGCCATCAGCGCGCGCGGGACGATCTGCCACGAAAAGCCCCAGCGATCCTTGCACCAGCTGCACATGCTCTCCGCCCCGCCATTATCGACGATCGCGTTCCAATAGCGGTCGGTTTCTTCCTGGCTGTCGGTGAAAACCTGGAAGCTGACCGTCTGGTTGGGGGTGAAATTCGGGCCGCCGTTCAGCCCGACGAAGGACTGGCCGAGCAACGTGAACTCGACCGTGATCTCCTCGCCCTGCTTCGTCGACGGGTTGTCGGCGGGCGAGGCGAGGGCGGTCGAGACATGGGTGTCGGGAAACACGCTGGCGTAGAATTCCGCCGCCTCGCGCGCCTTGCCCCGGTCGAACCACAGGCAGGTGGTCATCTTCGCCATGACGCCGCCCTCACTTGCCGCCGCTGAGCGCGAACGACGCGCCCTGCGGATCGTCGCCGACGACGATGAACGCGCCGCCGGGGACTTCCTGTGGCCCGTGGGTGACGGTGCCGCCGCCCGCCTTGATGCGTTCGATCGCCGAATCGATCGACGGCACGGTGAAATAATAATTCCACCGCGTGGCGAAGCCGGCGCCCGCCGTCATCATCGCGCCGATGCGGTTGCCGGCATGATCGATGAAGCAATAATCGCCCGCCGGGCCCATCGGCATGGATTCGTTGTTTTCCCAGCCGAACAGCTCGCCGTAAAAGGGAAGCGCGGCCTTGTGGTCGCTGGTGACGAGTTCGTTCCAGCCGCAATGCCCGGGGTCGATGCCGAATGCCTTCGATTCCTCCGGGCTGTCACCGCGCATGATATAGAATGCCATTCCCTGCGGATCG
>JALYTP010000381.1 GCA_030854225.1 Pseudomonadota bacterium | reverse complement strand
CATCTGCTGTCGGAATGCAGCCGCCGCGATACACCATCTTGCGCGACGAGTGCCTGAACGAGCACCTGTTCCCTTCGCTGGCAGCAGCGCGGCGGATCATCGAGGCATGGCGGGCCGACTATAACACCGTGCGTCCGCACAGCAGCCTTGGCGGGTTGGCACCCGCCGAGTTTACCAACCGCCCCCGCCAAGGGCATATGGAGAACGACGCTAAGTTATCAGCGGCCTGAAAACGGGGAGCAGGTCACCTTGGTCCCAATTTCAACGATGCGCGCTATCCCGTCGAACGGGCAGGGATCGTGAAGGCCCGCCCGTGCCTCTTTCGTGAACGTCTCTTTCGTGCGGATCAGATGTGGATCGGCTTGCCCGTCACCGCCATCGCGGCCTCCTTGATCGCCTCGGAGTGCGTCGGGTGCGCGTGGCAGGTGTAGGCGATGTCCTCGCTGGTCGCGCCGAACTCCATCGCCTGCGCGGCCTGCGCGATCATCGTCCCGCCGACGCTCGCGATGATCCACACGCCGAGCACGCGGTCGCTTTTGGCATCGGCGATGATCTTCACGAAGCCGTCGGGCTCGTGGTTGGTCTTGGCGCGGCTGTTGGCGGCCATCGGGAACTTGCCGACCTTGATGTCGCCGCGCTCCTTCGCGGCTTCCTCGGTCAGGCCTACGCCGGCGATTTCCGGCCAGGTATAGACCACGCTGGGGATCACATCGTGGTTCACGATGCCGGTGAGCCCGGCGATGTTCTCGGCCACGGCGATGCCCTCGTCTTCGGCCTTGTGCGCGAGCATCGGGCCGGGGACGACGTCGCCGATCGCCCAGATGCCGGGGATGGCGGCCTTGAAGCTGTGATCGATCTCGATCTGCCCGCGCTGGTTGGTCGCGATGCCCGCCTTGTCGAGCGCGAGGCCGTCGGTGTTGGGCTTGCGGCCGATCGAGACGAGGACGCAATCGGCCTCGAGCGTTTCCGCCGCGCCGCCTTTTGCGGGTTCAAGCGTGAGCGTGGCCTTGTTGCCCTTCACCGCAACCCCGGTAACCTTGGTGCCGAGCCGGAACGCGATGCCTTGCTTCTTGAAGATCTTGTTCGATTCCTTGCGGATTTCGCCGTCGAAGCCGGGCAGGATCTGGTCGAGGAATTCGACGCACGTCACCTTCGCGCCGAGCCGCCGCCACACGCTGCCGAGTTCAAGCCCGATCACCCCGCCGCCGATCACCACCAGATGCTCGGGCACTTTCGCAAGTTCGAGCGCGCCGGTGGAATCGACGATGATCTGCACGGCGTTATCGACCTCGACCCCGGACAGCGGGGTGACGGACGAGCCGGTAGCGATGACGATGTTCTTCGCGCGCACCTCGCGGTCGCCAACCTTGACGCTGTCCTTGCCGGTGAAGGTGGCGTGACCCTTGAGCCACTCGACCTTGTTCTTCTTGAACAGGAATTCGATCCCGCCGGTCAGCTGCTTGACCGCGTCCTTGCGCTGGCCATGCATCGTGTCGAGATCGAGCTCCGGCGTGACCTTGATGCCGAGCTTGGCGAAGGTGCCGTTGGCCGCGTGATCGTAGAATTCGGAGGCGTGGAGCATCGCCTTGGATGGGATGCAGCCGACATTGAGGCAGGTCCCGCCGAGCGTCTCGCGCGATTCGGCGCAGGCGGTGCGCAGACCGAGTTGCGCGGCGCGGATCGCGGCCACATATCCGCCGGGGCCGGAGCCAATCACCAGAACGTCATAATCGTAGTTCGCCATTTTACTCCCTTCCTTGTTCCCCGGCGCAGGCCGGGGCCCAGTATCGAGACGGAATTTGGTGAGCGTCTCGTGTAGTTACAAATTTCGTTCCAACTGCACCCCGGCCCGCGCCGGGGGACAACAGATCAAAGATCGATCAAAATCCGCGTCGGGTCCTCGATCGCGTTCTTGAGCGCCACCAGGAACGTCACCGCTTCGCGGCCGTCCACCAGGCGGTGGTCGTAGCTGAGCGCGAGGTACATCATCGGGCGCGCGACGATCTGGCCGTCCTTCACCACCGGGCGCTCGTCGATGCGGTGGAGGCCGAGCACCGCCGACTGTGGCGGGTTGATGATCGGTGTGGACATCAGGCTGCCGAACACGCCGCCGTTGGAGATGGTGAAGGTGCCGCCCTTCATCTCCTCCATCTTCAGCGTGCCGTCCTTAGCGCGCTTGCCGTAATCGCCGATCGTTTTTTCGATC
>JALYTP010000066.1 GCA_030854225.1 Pseudomonadota bacterium | reverse complement strand
CGCGTGACGCTGGAAGTGGCGGAGGACGAGGCGTTTTCGCGGATCGTCGCGGTGCGCCGCGTGACGCTCGACGCGCGCGCCGACTGGACGTGCCGCCTGCTCGTCGCGGGGCTCAGCCCGTCGCGCACCTATTGGTATCGCTTCACCGGGGCGCGCGGCGAGGGCAGCCGGATCGGCCGCACCCGCACCGCGCCGCTCGACAGCGATCCGCGCGATGTGCGCTTCGCCTTCGTGTCGTGCCAGAACGTCACGATGGCACCGCTCGCCGCATGGCGGCGGATGGTCCATGACGATGCGCGCCTGCCGACCGACGAACAGCTCGGCTTCGTGCTCCACTTGGGCGATTTCGTCTATGAAACCGTGTGGTATCCCGAGGACCGGCCGAAGGGTTATTTCGACCGTACGCTCAACGATGCGGTGCGCTTCCCGACGGGCGAGAAGCACGACGATTATCATGTGCCGGTGACGCTGGAGGATTACCGTACGCTCTACCGCGCCTATATGCGCGACCCCGATCTGCAGGATGCGCGGGCGCGCTGGCCGTTCGTCGCGATCTGGGACAATGGCGAATTCAGCGACAAGGGCTGGCAGAGCCTGCAACGCTTCGGCAGCACGACGATCCCGGCGCAGACGCGCAAGGTGTTCGCCAACCAGGCGTGGTTCGAATATCTGCCTGGCCGCGCGCGTACCATTGATGGCGTTCTCGACACCTTCGCCGCGCCGGCGGTGCGCGACGTGCCGATCACCCGGTTCGACGCCGATGGCATGGGGGAGGAGCCCAACAACCGCGCCGCGCTCGCCAGCCTGACGGGTTACCGCGCGCAGCGCTGGGGCCGCCATGTCGAGCTGATCCTGACCGATCAGCGCAGTTACCGATCGGACGATTTCAGCTCGGCGCCCGGATCGCGCACGATCTCGAGCAAGACGTTTCCGCAGATGGTGCCGTTCGAGACCTTGCAGGCGATCGATGCGGGCAAGACCGCGAATGGCGGTCACCCGGCCGACACGCTGCGCTTCGCCGACGGGACGGTGCCGAATTTTCAGAAGGACGTGGCGCCGCGCACCCTGCTCGGCGCGGAACAGAAAGCGTGGTTTCTCGACCGGCTCGGCCGCTCGACCGCGACGTGGAAGGTGTGGGGCAACACCGTCGCGACGTTCGACATGCGCGCCGACCCGCAGCACCTGCCCGCCGGGATGGCCGTGCCGTGGCCGGGGCAGGGCTATGCCGGCTATCCGCGCACCGACCACAGCACCGCTTATGCCGAACGCGGCGAGGTCTGCGATTTCGTCGCGAAGAAGGGGCTGACCGGGTTCGTCACGCTGTCGGGCGATCGGCACAGCTTCTGGGCGGGGTACACCGCCAAGGCGCTTCCGCCCGAGGATTTCGCGCCGGTCGGGCTGAACTTCGTCACCGGATCGATCACCTCGCCCGGGCTGGTCGAGGCGTTCGAATATATCCTGCCCAGGGATCATCCGCTGCGCGCGCTGTATCTGATCGACCGCCCCGGCCGCGCCAAACCAGAGGCGTCGGTCAATCTGCTGCTCAAGCACGGCGTGCGGAGTTGCCTCGATTATGCCGCGCACGGCGATCTGGCGCGGGCGAAGGCGCTGAGCGATCCCGGCAACGCGCCGCATGTCGAGTTCGTCGATATGGGCGGGCATGGCTACGGCGTCGTCCATGCCGGGGCGACGCGGTTCGACGTCGCCTTCGTGTGCGTGCCGCGCCCCGTGGCGCCGAGCGATGCGCCCGACGGCGGCCCGCTACGCTACCGCATCACCCACAGCGCCGCGCCGTGGCGCGCGGGGGAGGCGCCGGCGCTGCGCCGTACCGCGCTGGAAGGCGACGCCGAACTGTCGGCCTGAGCGAGCGGGCCCTTGCTCTCACCCGGGCGGTTCGAGGTCAACCTGCCGGATGGGCGGCCGGCTCCACATGCTCGCCATGATCGACGTGCGTCATCGGGGGCGACGGGGTGCCGTCCGACCACACCGGGACCAGCACGAAGAAGATCGCGAAAGGTTGTTCCTGCCCATCGGCCGAGAAGACGGGGACGCCCGGCTGATTGGCACCGAGCGCTTCGGGCCCGCGCTTGGGCAGGAAAAACATCAGATGGGGGTGGGGGTGTTTCGATAGCACGTCGTCGAGATAGCCTTGCCTGGACATCATATAGATCATCGCGCCCTGCTCCGGCGGCTTTATGCGCCCCTGCGCGACCTCGGCGCGGGTGCGCGTCTCGATCTGGCTCATCGACGCACCGGCGAGCACCCAGCGCGTCCGCTCGAGATACGCCGGCAGGACCGACCGTACCGCCGCGGGATTGTAGCACGCGGGCTGGCGGACGCGAGCGTTCCAGAACTCACCGTCGGTGACGTCGCTTACCCATGACCGATCGACGAGGCAGACGAACCCGTTGGTCCCCTTGCGGACGACCGCATAGCCATCATGCCCCAGGGTCATCACCTCGGCGTGCGAGGTGATCGAGGCGGGCGCCGCGGTCAGCGCGAGGGCGGTTTCGTCGGCGCTGGTGTCGGTGAGGAACGGTTCAAGGCCCGCCGGACGCTCGCCCGCCGGATATGTCTTCGCCAGCGCCGAGGACGGCACGGCAGAGACCCCCAACACCACGCCCAGCAAGGCTCCTGCCATCAAATAGTGTTTACGGTTCATCGTCCTTCCCCCTTTTACGTGGTGCGTCTCGACCACGGCCTATGGCGACAACAAATCGCGAATTCGCAACCGTGTCCAGCCGAATCGCGGGCCGGCGATCCGCGCCAGCCAGCGGCGATGCTGCATCGGTGCGGTCGTTCGTGTCGCCGATGCTGCCGTCGCCACCGTGACGCCTGCGCATACGCCTGCGAAGGTTCACCTCGGTTGCGGCCATCGGGATGGGCCGGGGGGAAGCGGATATGGCGATTATAGACATTGGGCGCCGGCGCATGCGGTTCGGATATGCGGCGTTGCTACCAATGCTATCCGCGATCGCGCCGATGCCCGCCATGGCAGCGCCCGCCGACGCCGTGTCGGCGCTCCTGCTGAAGCAGACGCAGGAATTCTCCGATGCCAGTTCGCATGGCGATGCGGCGGTGATGCAGCGGTTGCTCGACGACCGCGTGGTCTTCTTCAACGAAGGTGGCGATTCGACAACCAAGGCGGAGATGGTGGCATCGGCCAAGGGCCCCACCCCCGGGGTGGACGTGCGCCAGAAGGTGATCGACTGGCACTGCGAAACCTTCGGCGACACCGCGGTGGGCAGCTTCATCGACGATCAGTTCGCCACCGCCGCCGGGGTCGTCACCCACGCGCAGTATCGCTCGGTCGAGACGTGGCGGCGATCGGACGACGGGCAGTGGCGGATGATCGGCAGCGAGACGATCGCGTTGCAGGGCGATCCCGTCGCGGTCGATCTGCCGGCGGCGACGCTGGGCGAGTATGTCGGCACGTACGTCAATTCGGCGGGCCTCCGGTTCACCTTCGCGCTGCAAGGCGGACATATCGCCGCCTCGCTCAACGATGGCCCGCAAACCGTGCAAGCGGGGGAGGTGCGCGACGTGCTGTTCACCCCGGGCCGTGCGCGGTTCCGCAAGGTTTTCCAGCGCGATGCCGACGGCAAGGTGGTGTCGTTCGCCTATCGCCACGAGGGGCATGACATGATGTTCAAACGGGTGTCGTGACCCGATCTTGCGGCATGAGCCTTATTCGCCGTCCGGCGTGTTTGCCTCGGCGGCGCGCGCGGCTACGCTCGCCAGATCGTGCCACGGCGTCGGCGGAATGTGCATCATGAAGAAGGTTTCGGGGTGCAATCCTTCGCGCTGCACCGCGTCGGTCAGTTCGCTGACGGTCTGGGGATAGGCGTAGGCGCCATCGGGCGTGCGCTGGAAGAGGTCGCTGCCATAGAGCAGCCGGTGCTGCGGGAACCACACCATCATCTGCCGCTCGCTCGTCTCGCCGCGCAGCGGATAGAGTTCGAGGCGGTTGGCGCCGGTGCCGATCACCGTCCTGGCGGATACCGGGCGCAGGATCGGTGCGCGCGGTTCGCGCTGCTGGCGGTCCGGCCGGCTGGTATAGGGCGCGGCGATGACGCGGCGCAGGATCGGTACGTTGAGATCGAGGCAATAGATCGGGATTCCCCGCGCGGCATATTCGCGGATGCCCGCCAGATGCGGCCACGAATCCGACGTCGTGATCACCGCCTTCACCTTCACGCCCGGGAAGCGCTTTTCAGCCGCCGCCAGCGCGTTGACCGAATATCCCGAGGCGATCGGCGCCTCGATCACCACCACGCCGTCATCCTGCCGCACCAAAGTGACGTTCCACGCGCCGGCGAACAGCACGATGCCCGGCGCGATCTCGACCGGCGGCTTGCCCGCGCCGAACGGAATGTCGTCGAGACTGGCGGGCATTTTCCCCGCCGCGAAGGTCGCGCGCACATCGGCCGGAATCCGCAGCCTCGTTTCGTCCAGCGGCGCGTTGATCGTGATTGCGCTCAGCGACATCTCGCTATTGGGCAAGCCGTTGCGCGTGACGTTCACCTGCAGCGGCAGGCGCACGCCCGTCCTGGCGATCCACCAGAAGCCGTAGCTCGTGCGCATCGTGACGTCGCCGAGGAACCGCCAATAGCCGCTGCGCGCCAGCGGCCCGGAATAATCGACCGCCGTCGGCAAATGGGTGTAGCCGTTGAGAAAGATGCGCACCGGGGCGCCGTCCAGGCTGAACCGCACGATCTGTTGCCGCACGTTCTGCAACACCGCGTCCGGCTCGCGCTGCAGATCGGGCGCGGCCAGCGCCGTCAGCAGCAACCGTTCGGGGCTGAGCGCCAGCATCTCGCGCGCGGTGGCGAGCGTGGCGGCATTGCCCGCGCTGTTCCTGCCACCGGACACGCCCATCGCGGTCGTCCGGTCGGCGATCAGCTCTTGCGTGAAGGGCGGGAAGGGCGTGGACGAGGCGGTGGTCGTCGTCGCGATGCGCTGGCCGGCGACATCGTGCAGCTCCACAATCTTGTCAAATTCGGTGATGTACGGGCCGTCGGGCCGTTCGGATTGTTCGAGTTCGTTGCGATAGCCGGTGGCATGCCATTCGATCGTCCTGATCGCGCGCAGCGTTCCCTCGCCGCCCTGTGCCGCGATCGCGCGCCGGATGATCGCGGCGCCGGTTCCGGGATCGTCGGGGCGGGCCCCGGCGTGCGCCGTGCCGAGCGACGCGATACCCGCCAGTGTTACAGCTGCTGCCCCGATCACCAGTCGCCGTGCCATAGTCCCTGCCCCTTCGATTGCGTCTCGACAGGGAGCCCCATGCCACGCGCCGGGCAAGTGCTGCTGCCTCAACGACCGCAGCGCAAGCGCGGATGCAGTGCGCTGCACGGCGCCTTGCGATCGGCGCGCCGCCGCTAGCGGGCACCCGACATCCAGGCTGTCCTCCGAGCGCGCCATGCAAAAGAAAATGCCGTTAGGGCCGATCCCGCGGTCGTTCACGCCGCCGTGCGGGCGACGGACGACCGTTCTGGGCAGGACAGACAGGCAGCATGGCGCAGGCCAGCAACAATCGGCACGCGGCGATCGCCGTGCGTCCAACGCCCGGAGGAAACACGATGTCGCCAGCCCTGATCGCCGTTCTGATCGCCGCTGCCCCCACCACCGGCGTACCGACCGACCTCGACGCCGCCGTGCACCGGTACGATGCCGCGCAGGTCAAGAGCGACAAGGCCGAGCTCGAAGTGCTGCTCGCCGACGATTATCTGCTGGTCAACAGCGGCGGCGATGTGGAAACCAAACAGCAGTTCATCGCCGACCAGCTCGAGGCCGGCTACAAGCTCGAACCCTTCACCGTCGTGCACCCGATCGAGCGGCGCTGGACCGATGGCGCGGTGATGGGCGGCCTCGCGTCGCTCAAGGGCCTGTCGGGGGGCAAGGCCTTCGCCGTATGCCTGCGCTTCGCCGATATCTGGCGGCGCGATGCGGGCGTGTGGCACGTCGCCTATACCCAGGCCGCGCGCGCCAAGCCCGAGGATTGCGCCGCCACCAAGTAACGGGCCGATCGGGAGGCGGCGGGCGATCGTCGCCCGGCTGGAGGCGATCCCGCGCGCCGGGCACCCCGAGGACATTGCCGAGGCGGGCCGGATCACCGCCGGGGTCTGATCTGGATCGTCGCCTTGGAGCCGTTCTACGCGATGTCCCCACGCCGACGACTGATGCGAATGACATGTCGGACGACGCGAACGACACAAGACAATGATACTTTGCTATACGCGGCCGTTCTATGAACGGCCCGATGACCTGCAAAATCCCCGACACACGCCAGTCCCGGCGCGATCTGCGCCGCGCGAGCCGGTGGATCGTGGGGTTGTTCTGGTTGCTGCAATTCATCGAACTGAGCCTGCTCAGCCTGATCGAGGGGCGCGACGTCGCGCTGAAGTCGCTCGAGCCGCGCCTGCTGGTGCTCGTCGCGGGGATCGTGCTGATGCTCGGCTTCGTCGAGATCGTCGCGCGGCTGGATCGGCGACCGTTCCGCGTCCGGCTCGTCCTTACGCTGGGTTGGGCGTTCCTGGTGTGCCTAGTGCTCGTCACGATCAACTTCGCCGTATTCTACGTCGCCTTCTCGAAAAGCAACGTCCCGTTTGATCCGATCGAATATGCGTATGTCGCCTTCCTGTGGTCGTGGTTCTGCCTGTCGGTCGCTGGCACGTTGCTTGCCTTGTCGTACAATATCGAAGTGCGCGACCGCGAGCAGCGGCTCGCCGCGATGGAGGCCGTCGCCAACCAGGCGCAGCTGGCGGCGCTGCGTTATCAGCTCAATCCGCATTTCCTGTTCAACACGCTCAACTCGATCGCCTCGCTGGTCGCGCGGCGCGACAATGAGGGGGCCGAGCGCATGGTCGAGAACCTGGCCGATTTCCTGCGCGCGACGCTGGAGCTCGATCCGGTCGAGGATATCACCCTGGCGCGAGAGGTCGACTTGCAGCGCATGTACCTGTCGATCGAGGAGCAACGCTTTCCCGACCGGCTGATCACGCGGTTCGATATCCCGCGCGATCTGGCCCGCGCGCGGGTGCCGGCCTTGATTACCCAGCCGCTCGTCGAAAATGCCATCCGTCACGCCGTCGCGCGCAGTACGGAACCGGTGACGGTGCGGATGACCGCATCGGCGCAGGGAGACATGCTGGTGATCGTGGTCGAGGATGATGCGCAGTCGCACAGCGCCGCCGCCGCCGCCGGCACGGGGGTCGGCATCGGC
>JALYTP010000380.1 GCA_030854225.1 Pseudomonadota bacterium | reverse complement strand
CAGCGCTCATCCCGGCGATGGCGGAGCAGGCTGCGCACGTCACCATGCTGCAACGCTCGCCGACCTATGTCGTATCGCGCCCGGCGGAGGATGCGTTCGCCAACTGGTTGCGTGCGAAACTGCCGTCGAAGCTGGCTTATGGCATCACGCGCTGGCGCAATGTGTTGTTCGGGATGTTTTTCTTCAATCTGGCGCGCAAACGACCCGAGCGGGTCAAGCAGCGACTGCTCGGGATGGTGCGGGAGCAACTCGGGCCGGATTATGATGTCGATACGCACTTCACCCCGCGCTACAATCCGTGGGACCAGCGGCTGTGCCTGGTGCCCGACGCCGATCTGTTCGAGTCGCTCAAGGCGGGCGAGGCGTCGGTCGTCACCGACACGATCGCACGGTTCGTGCCCGCAGGCATCGAACTCGAATCGGGCAAGACGCTGCCCGCCGATGTGATCGTCACCGCAACCGGGCTGGAATTGCAGGTGCTCAGCGATGTCGATTTCACCGTCGACGACAAGCCCGTCGAATTTGCCAAGACCTTCAACTACAAGGGCATGATGTTCTCCGACGTGCCGAACCTGGCATCGTCGTTCGGCTATACCAACGCGTCTTGGACCCTGAAGGCCGACCTGACCTGCGCTTATGTCTGCCGTCTGCTCAACACGATGAAGGCGCGGGGGCTGCGCCAGGCGACGCCGCGCGTCGGGGACATGCAATTGACGCCGGAACCGTTCCTCGATTTCTCGTCGGGTTATGTGACCCGCGCGCTGGAGAAATTCCCGAAGCAAGGCAGCCGCAAGCCTTGGAAGCTCAACCAGAATTACGCCAAGGATCTGGTTGCGTTGAAGTTCGGCTCGGTCGATGCGGGGATGACATTCTCCAACCCGCAACCGAGTGCCGCCGCCCGGCGCGAAAGGGATGAAATCCCGGCCTGAACTTGGCGACGGAACTGCCCGTCGCCTCCTCGCGTTATCGGCGCATTCCCAGCGCTGATTGTGCGCTAAAAGATTCGGCCTTGCCTCGTTCGTTCGAACGAACTAGGTCGCGCCGAAATGACCCACTCCCGACTCCTCGATATTGCGGTCCGCGAATTCGGCTCGAAAGGGCTGGAAGGGGCTAGCACGCGGGAGATCGCTTCGGCCGCGGGCACCGCCATGTCCGCGATCACCTATCATTACGGCGGCAAGGAAGGGCTGTACCTCGCCGCCGCCGATCACATCGCCAGCCAAATGGCGCTCGACATGCCGCTCGAGGCATTCGAGGCAATCGACGGCACCGAACCTTCCCCCGTCGAGGCACGCCGGCAGCTGCATCTCATCCTCGACCATTTCATCGACAAGATGGCGAACGGGCAGCACACCCATTCGCTGTTCATCATGCGCGAACAATCCAATCCGACCGAGGCGTTCGAGCGCATCTGGGGCGGCTTGATGGGCAATATGATGGAGCGGCTCGCCGCGCTCGTCTGCATCGCTAGCGGGTGCCGCGACATCGCGGCGGCGCATGTCGCCACGATCACGATGCTCGGCCAGGTGATCGTGTTGCGCTCTGCCCGCGCCTCGTGCCTCAAGCTGCTCCGCAAGCCCGATTACGACGACGCCGCGATCGCCGCGATCAAGGTGCGCATCGGCGCCAATATCGACGCCACCATCGACACGCTGACCGCCGAGCGACAGGAGCCGCAATGAGCGACCATCAACAGGACATGCCCGCCCGCAACCATGGCTCCGACGCGGATGACGCCGGCAAGCAAGGCGCTCCGTCGGGCGTGCATCGCGATTCGGACGGAGGTGAAAAAGACGAAGCGGCGGACGCGAAGCCGTCCATTTTCACCAAACCGTTGTTCTGGATCATCCTGATCGTCGTCGTCGCGGCGATCGTGGTGGGCGGTACGCTTTATTATCTCGACGCGCGGCAATACGAATCTACCGATGATGCGTTCATCGACGCGCATATCGTGCGCCTGGCACCGACGGTCGCGGGCACGCTCAACTACGTCGCGGATGTCGACAACCGGCATGTCCAGGCGGGGCAGTTGCTCGCGGTGATCGAGGCGTCCGGCCCGCAAGCGAAAGTCGGCGAGGCCAATGCCAATGTCGAACAGGCGGCGGCGCAGGTCGATCAGTCGCAGGCGCAGGTCGTCGCCGCGCAGGCGCAGCGCGATCAGGCGGCGGCGCAGGCGCGCGCACCGCTCGCCGCCGCGACAAAGGCGGCGC
>JALYTP010000379.1 GCA_030854225.1 Pseudomonadota bacterium | reverse complement strand
GGTGACGAAGGCGGGGCAGCCGGCGGTGGTCTATTTCCATCCGTGGGAGATCGATCCCGGCCAGCCGCGCGTGGCGAACGCGCCGCTCAAATCGAAACTACGGCATTACAGCCGACTCGGCGCGATGGCGGGCAAGCTGCGCGGTCTGATCGCGCGCCACGAATGGGGGCGGATGGACGGTGTCGTTGCCGATGTCGCGACGAGGATTGCGTGACGATGCCGCTGGTCACCGCGCCGATCGGCCTGCGCACCGCCGATCTCGCAGACACGCGCGAGCGCGAGCGGATCGCCGCATTCGTTAGCGCGCACCCGTTCGGCACGCCGTTCCACCTGCCCGCATGGAGCGTCGCGGTCGAGTGTGGCTGTCGCCAGCGCGCGCACCTGTTGGTTGCCGAACGAGCCGATGGGTCGATCGCCGGCATCGTGCCGCTGACCGAGATGCGCTCGCTGATATTCGGCAAGGCGTTGGTGTCGGCTGGGTTCGGGGTCGGCGGCGGGCCGCTGGCGGAGGACGATGCGGTTGCGGCGACCCTGGCCGATGCCGCCTGGTCGCTGGCGCAATCGCTCGCCTGCCCGACGCTCGAGCTACGCGGCGGCGCGGTGCGGGGCGAGGATTGGGCGATCGATGACCAGACCTATCTCGGGTTCGCCCGCCCGCTGGCCGCCGATGACGAGGCCGAGCTGCTTGCCATCCCGCGCAAGCAGCGCGCCGAGGCGCGCAAAGCGCTCGCCGGCGACCTGACGATTACGGTCGCTCGCGACGCGGCGGCGGCGCGGGCGCATTATGCCGTCTACGCCGAATCGGTGCGCAACCTCGGCACCCCCGTCTTCCCGCGCGCGCTGTTCACGGCGATGCTCGATGCGTTCGGCGACGATGCCGATATCCTGACGGTGTCGGCGGGCGGAACGCCGGTCGCTGGTGTGCTGAGCCTTTATTTCAACGGCACCGTGTTTCCTTATTGGGGCGGCGGAACGTCTGCCGCGCGGGGGCTGCGCGCCAACGACGCGATGTATTTCGCGCTGATGCGTCATGCCCGCGCGCGGGGCTGCACCGCGTTCGATTTCGGTCGCTCCAAGGCCGGGACGGGGCCGGCGGCGTTCAAGAAAAACTGGGGCTTTGACGGCGTACCGCTCGCTTATCACAAGCGCGCCGGCGCGGGGCTGGCGGTGCGCGAGGTCAACCCGCTCGATCCGCGGTACGCGCGCAAGATCGAGATGTGGAAGAAGCTGCCGCTCTGGACGGCGAATGCGATTGGCCCCTGGCTGTCGCGCGGGCTGGGTTGATGCGGGATTTGTTGTTCCTGGCGCACCGCGTGCCGTTTCCGCCCGATCGCGGTGACAAGATCCGCAGCTTTCATGTCCTGGCGCATCTGGCGCGGCGCGCGCGCGTCCATCTGGTCGCGTTCGCCGATGACGAGCGCGACCTTGCGCCGCGCCCGGAGCTTGCCGCGCTGACGGCAAGCTGCACGATCGTGTGGCGCGGCAAATCGCGCGCGCGCGCGGCGGTGGAGTCGCTTGCGGAGGGCAGGCCGGTATCGCTCACCGCATTCGATGACGCTCGCGTTCACGCGGCGGTGGACGCGGTGTTGGCGCGCGAGGAAATTGCCGCGATCTATGTGTTTTCCGGCCAGATGGCGCAATATCTGCCGCAGGAAACCGATGCCCGGGTCATCATGGATTTCGTCGACCTGGATTCGGCCAAGTTCGCCGATTATGCGGCGGGCATCGGGCCGACGGCGTGGATGATGAAGCGCGAAGCGCGGTTGCTGCTCGCCTATGAGCAACGGGTTGCCGCGCGCGCCGATGCCAGCCTGTTCGTGAGTGGGGCGGAAGCGGCCGCGTTCGTCGCGGCGACGGGCGCGGCCAACGTGCACGCGATCGAGAACGGCATCGACACCGTGCGCTACGATCCCGCCGCCGATGTCGCGCCGGTGAGCGAGCGCGGGCCGCTGAACGTGTTCACCGGCCAGATGGATTATCGCCCCAATATCGACGGCGTGACATGGTTTGCGCGTGATATTCTGCCGCGTGTCCGTGCGATACATCCCGACGCGCGCTTCGCGATCGTCGGGCGCGCGCCGACCGAGGCGGTGATCGCGCTGGGCAGGGTGCCGGGCGTGATCGTCACCGGGGAGGTGGCCGATGTGCGCGGCTGGATCGCCGCCGCGTCGGTCGTCGTCGCACCCCTCAAGGTCGCGCGCGGAGTGCAGAAC
>JALYTP010000378.1 GCA_030854225.1 Pseudomonadota bacterium | reverse complement strand
GACCCGGAAACCTGCGCGCCCGATCCCTTCCGCGATCGCGGTGCCCACCGCGCCGGGGACACCGAGCAGGCTCGCCACGGTCACGATCGCGCCCATGCCGAGCGCGAAGATCGACCAGGTCGCGGCGTGGTGCAGTGTGCGTTCGCTGACTGGGATGATCGACAGGATGCGGTCGCCGATCGTCACCTTCGGCTTGCGCCGCTGGGGAACCGGGCGCCGCGCATTGCCGCGCTTGAGGGTGCTGGTGCGGCTCATAAAGCCTCCTCGACGATCTTCTGGACGAGTTCGGGATAGCCCATGCCGTTATGCCGCGCCTGTTCGGGCACCAGGCTCAAGGGAGTCATGCCGGGCTGCGTGTTGACCTCCAGCAGAAACAACCCCTCGATCCCGCGCTCGTCATCCCAGCGGAAATCGGCGCGGCTGCATCCCTTGCAGCCGAGCAGGCGGTGCGCCTCGAGCGCGATGGCTTTGCAGGCGTCGGTGATCTCGTCGGGCACGTCCGCTGGATAGACATGTTCCGTCATGCCGTCGGTATATTTCGCGTCGTAATCGTAGAAGCCGCTCTTGGGGCGCAATTCGGTGACGCCGAGCGGGCGGTTGCCCAGCACCGCCGTCGTCAGCTCGCGCCCGCGCACGAAGGGTTCGGCGAGCAACTCGTCGAACACCTGCCACGGCCCCGCCACGTCGCGGCCGATCGGATTGCCGTAATTGCCTTCGTCCGTGACGATAGCGACGCCGACCGACGATCCTTCGTTGACCGGCTTGAGCACATAAGGGCGCGGTAGTGGGTCGCCCTCGTACAACGTCTCGCTTTTGACGATCCGCCCGCCCGGCATCGGGATGCCGGCGGGGACGAGCAGCAGCTTGGTCAGTTGCTTGTCGATCGCGATCACCGAGGTGGCGAGGCCCGAATGGGTGTAGGCCAGCCCCATCAGATCGAGCAGCCCCTGCACCGATCCGTCCTCGCCCGGCGTGCCGTGCAGCGCGTTGAACACCATGTCGGGCTTTGCCTCGACGAGCTTTTGCGCAACGTCGCGATCCATATCGATCCGCGTGACGCGGTGGCCGAGCGATTCGAGCGCATCGGCCACCCCATTCCCGCTCATCAGCGACACCGCGCGCTCGGCCGACCAGCCGCCCATCAGCACCGCGACGTGGAGGGGGGCGATCATCGCTCTCCTCTCGCTCCCCGGCGAGGGCCGGGGTCCGGTCTCGACGCGCAGGGTCGAACGCGCTGCCGCGCGCCATTTTGTTTTGGAGCTGGGCCCCGCCCTTTGCCGGGGAACAAAGAAGTACGCAGCATCACGTCGCCACTCCCACGCGCTGGATTTCCCATTCCAGCGCAATTCCCGAATGCACCAACACCTTCGCCTTCACCTCTTCGCCCAATGCCTCGATCTCCGCGCTTGTCGCGTGACCGAGATTGAGCAGGAAATTGCAATGCTTCTCCGATACTTGCGCGTCGCCATTGCGCAAGCCCCGGCATCCGGCGGCATGGATCAGCGCCCAGGCCTTGTGCCCTTTGGGGTTCTTGAAGGTCGAACCGCCCGTGCGTGAGCGGAGCGGTTGAGAGGCCTCGCGCTCGGCTGCGATACGGTCCATCTCGGCACCGATCTTCCTGGGGTCGCCGGGCGTGCCTTCGAACATCGCCTCGACCGCCACCGCGCCGCGCGGCAGATCGGAATGGCGATAGGTAAAGCCGAGCTTTGCCGCCGGCCAGACCTCGACATCGCCGCCGCGCGTCACCAACGTCGTCTCGATCAAAATATCCGCCACGTCGCGCCCATAAGCGCCCGCATTCATCCGCACCGCACCGCCGACCGTGCCGGGGATACCGCGCAGGAACTCCAGTCCTGCCAGCCCGGCATCGCGCGCGGCGGAGGCCACGGCGATGCCCGGCGCGCCGGCACCGGCGCGGACATGCTCGCCCTCGACTGCGATCTTGGCCATCGCCTTGCCCAGCCTGACAGTCACGCCTGCAACGCCGCCGTCGCGGACGATCAGGTTCGACCCGAGGCCGAGCGGCAGCAGCGGCGTGCCCTTCGGCAGGTCCGTCACGAACGCGGCGAGATCATCGGCATCGGCCGGCTCGAACAAGGTTTCCGCCGCGCCGCCGGTCTTGAACCAGATCAGCGGCGCCAGCGGAGCGTCCGCAGACAATCGACCGCGCGGACGGGTTGGAGCGGCGGCGATCATGTCGCCCCGGCCCGCGCGGCGCGGATGCCGT
>JALYTP010000065.1:2500-7328 GCA_030854225.1 Pseudomonadota bacterium | reverse complement strand
CACCGGCGGCGACGAGGCGGCGCTGTTCGCCGGCGACTTGCTGCGCATGTACCAGCGCTATGCCGACGCGCAGGGCTGGCGGGTCGAGCTGATCTCGGCGAGCGCGGCGGAGATGGGCGGGTTCAAGGAAGTCGTCGCCTCGGTCGAGGGCAAGGGCGTTTTCGCCAAATTGAAGTTCGAAAGCGGCGTCCACCGCGTCCAGCGCGTACCCGCGACCGAGAGCCAGGGGCGCATCCACACCTCGGCGGCGACCGTCGCGGTGCTGCCCGAGGCGGAGGAAGTCGACGTCCAGATCGATGAGGCGCGCGACCTGCGCATCGATATCTATCGCGCCTCGGGGCCGGGCGGGCAGGGCGTCAACACCACCGACAGCGCCGTGCGCATCACCCACCTGCCGACGGGCCTCGTGGTGATCCAGCAGGACGAGCGCTCGCAGATCAAGAACAAGGCGAAGGCGCTGAAGGTGCTGCGCTCGCGGCTGTACGAGGCCGAGCGCGAGCGGCTGGCGAACGAGCGCGCCGGATCGCGCAAGTCGATGGTCGGATCGGGCGACCGCTCGGAGCGCATCCGCACCTACAATTTCCCGCAAGGCCGCGTTACCGACCATCGCATCAACCTGACGCTCCACCGCCTGCCCGAAATCATGGTCGGCGAGATGGACGAGCTGATCGGCGCGCTGATCTCCGAGGACGAGGCTGAGCGGCTGGCGGCGCTGGATGGCTGAGACGGCGCGCGTTGCCATCAACGCTGCGACGGGACGTTTCGACTTCTCCGACACCGCGCGGCTCGATGCCGAACTGCTGATGGCGCACGCGCTGGGGGTGACGCGCGCGGCGTTGCTGTTGGGGCGTCTCGACGATCCGGTGCCCGAAGCGTTCGCCGCCTTGGTCGCCCGCCGCGAACGCCACGAGCCGATCGCCTACATCACCGGCACCCGCGCCTTCTGGACGATCGAGATCCTTGTCGGCCCCGGCGTGCTCATCTCGCGCGCCGACAGCGAGACGCTGATCGAGGCAGCGGTCGCGCATTTCCGCGACCGCGCGCCTGTGCGGATCCTCGATCTCGGCACCGGCCCCGGCACGCTGTTGCTCGCCGCGCTCGATCAGTGGCGCGAGGCGACCGGCATCGGAGTCGACGCCTCGCCCGATGCACTGGACATGGCACGCGCCAATGCCGCGCGGCTCGGCATGGCGGACCGCGCGGCGTTTCGCATCGGCGACTGGGGCGCCGGGATCGACGCGCGTTTCGACCTGATCCTCGCTAACCCGCCTTATGTCGCCACAAACGAGGCGCTGCCACCCGAGGTGCGAGACCACGAACCCGCCGTCGCGCTGTTCGCCGGGCCCGACGGCCTCGACGATTATCGCCGGATCGCCCCGCAACTCGCGACGTTGCTCGCCCCCGGCGGTGCCGCGATCCTTGAGATCGGCCATACGCAAGCCAAGGCCGTCACGGCGCTGCTCGAGGGGCAAGATTTTGCCGTGGCGCTGCGCCGCGATCTGGCCGGGCGTCCCCGCGCGTTGATCGCGACGTGACGCTTCTTACGCCCGGCACAATATTCTGCTTGGATAACGGCGGCGCGCAGGCTATGACCGCTTCAGGGGCACGCGATCTCAACATAAGCAGTTGAAATCGGGCAGTTGCCCGCTTCCTTCGTCAAAACCGCTGCAGTCCGGCGGTCGTGGCAGGATCGTTCCGCCGGGTTTCCGGCGGGCGCTTCCGGGAGGCACGCTTCCACATTCCCGGAGCAACAGACCGATTTGGTTTCGAAGGACGAGGACAACAACACTTGATCAACAATCGTCAGGCCGGCCGCCGTCGCGGCCGTGGCGGGCAGCAGCAGCGCTCGCAAGGTAATCCGGGTCGCCAGGATAATGGCAATCGCATCGACAACCGTGCGCGCGGCAATGCCGCCCAGCTGCTCGAGAAATACAAGAGCCTCGCCGCCGATGCACAGCGCAGCGGGGACCGGGTGAACACCGAATATTATCTGCAGTTCGCGGATCATTATTTCCGCGTGCTCGCCGAAACGCGCTCGCGCCAGGACGAGCAGCGCCGCCAGAACGGCCAGGCGTTCGAGGAAGAGGAAGAGTTTGACGAGGACGGCGAACCCGTCGTCCGCGCCGAACGTCCGCAGCACCAGTATCGCGATCAGCGCGGCGATGGGGATGGCCAGCAGGAGCGGGGCCAGGAGCGCAGCCAGGACCGGCAGGATCGCGCCGCACCGGATCGCGAGATGCAGGATCGTGCCCCGCGCGGCGATGAGAATCGCGGCGGCAACCGGTACGAGGCGCGGGGCGATCGTCAGCCGCGTGATGATCGTGAGGATTCCGCAGGGGGCGCCAATGCGCGCGCCAACGGTCACGATGCGCGCAACGACACCCCCGCCCGCGAGCAGCCGCCGCGCGAGGCCGAGGCACCGCGTCGCGGGCGCCGTCCGCGACGCGAAGAACAGGACGATGCCGGCGACAGCTTCGGCGCCGATCGCCTCCCGCCGTCGCTCGGCATCTCGGCGGTCTCGGCCAACGAGAACGACACGGACGACACCCCCGAACCGGCGGAAAAGCCGCGCCGTCGCCGCATCGCGAAAGCCGCCGCGAGCGATACGCCCGCCGCGAGCTGAACGCCCGCGACCGAAATGGACAAAGGGCCGGTCCGCGAGGGTCGGCCCTTTTCCGTTGTGTGCGCCATCCCGGCCCGCCGCCCGTCAGCGATCGAAGTCGTCGACCGCCTCGTCATGCCCGGTGCCCGCACTGAGGAAGGCGAGCCCCATCAGCGCGGCGGCGAGCAGCACCGATCCGCCGATCCCGCCGACCGCCGCCAGCATCCCGACCCAGCCGATCGGGCCGTAGAAATGCTCGAGCCCAAGCACCGCCGCCCCCGCCGTCGACAGTGCGAGCAGCGCCATCCACCGCATCATCCGCCGATATCGCGCCCAGGCGTGGGCCGATTGATCGGGATCGTCGAGGCCGGTTCCGCGTTCCATCCTTTGCCATTGGGCGCGAAACGTGGAATCCTCAAGCGCCTGCGGCCGATAACGGCCAGGCGAGGAGAGGCGGCCATGACGATCGCGACGATCCTGCACTCCAAGGGAAACGAGGTGGTGACGCTCGACGCCGGCAGCAGCGTCGGCGAGGCGGTGACGGTGCTGGCCGAACACCGCATCGGCGCGGCACCGGTGCTCGATGGTGGGCGCATCGCCGGCATGTTTTCCGAACGCGACCTGATCCACGCGGTCCGCGCGCACGGCCGCGACGCGCTCGACCGCACGGTCGGCGAAGTGATGTCGGCACCCGCCATCACCGTGGCGCCGGGCGATTCGGTGCTTGGCGCGCTGTCGCTGATGACGCGGCGGCGGGTGCGGCATCTGCCGGTGGTCGAGGGCGAGGCGATGATCGGGGTCGTGTCGATCGGCGATCTGGTTAAATACCGTATCGACGGGATCGAGGCCGATGCCGCGGCGATGCGCGATTACATCCAGTCCGCGTGAGGCGGATACCTACAGTCACTCCGCCTGAAGCGGGCGGTGATGTGATCAGCCCGCCTGAAGCGGGCGCCGCAGCACGATCGCGATCAGATCCCGCACCGTGTCGCGCGCGAAGGCCAGCAGCCATCCGCCATAGATCGCCGCCCCCGCCGCCATCAGCACGATCAGCCGCGCGGACGGTCCGAGCGGAGGCAAGGCGCGGTCGATCAGCGTCACGCCGATCGCCATCGCAATCGCCGCGATCAGCGCCGGCGCCACCGCCTCGGCCACGTCGCGCAGCCGCGCGCCGATCACGGGGAGCGAGCGCCACAGGCTGATGCCGAGATAGACCGGATAGGCGACGATCCACGCCGTCGCGAGGCCCGTCGCGCCCCAGCGCACCCCGGCCAGGAAGGCGATCGCCAACACCACCGATCCCGCCGCGCCGTTGCGCACGCCGACGCCCGGTCGCCCGCGCGCATCGCACGCCGGCTGGAGCAGCACCTGCAACGTCATGAACGGCATGGCGAGCGCGAGCAGGTGGACGACCGGGATCGTCTCGTGCCATTTCGGCCCCAGCACCGTCAGCACCAGCGGCTCGGCGGTCGCGGCGAGCCCGAAATAGAACGGCAAGGCGGCGATCATGATGATCCGCACCGACCGCGCAAAGGCGCGCGCCACCGCCGCCTCGTCATGCTGGATGCGCGCATAGGCGGAGAAGGCTATCTCGTTGAGGGGCGGCACGAATTTCGCCACGAAGATCTGCGTCAGGAACAGGCTGGTGGTGTAGATGCCCAGTTCGTGCGGGCTGAAATGACGCCCGGCGATGAACACGTCGGCCTGGCTCTGCGCGAACCAGAACAGCTGCCCCGCGGCCATGATCCCGCCGTATCGCGCCAGCGCGCCGGCGCCGCGAAAATCGAAGCTCGGCCAGACGAGCGAGCGCGCCGCGATCGTCATGCCGATGGCGCGCACCCCGAACAAGGCGATGGGTGCGGCGATCAATGTCCACACGCCCCACCCGGCCAGCGCCCCGCCTAGCGCCGTCCCCGCGCTGGCGATCGAGGCGAGGATGTTGACCCGCGCCTGCAAACGGAAATCCATCGCCCGGCTGAGCAGCACATAGGGGAGCGCGATGAACGGCGTGGTGAGATACAGCAGCGCCTGCACCCGCAGCATGTGCGCGACGATCGGCTGGCGGTAATAGGCCGCGGCGAGCGGCGCGAGGACCGTCAGCTGCGCGATTGCCAGCACAGCGTTCAGCAGCAGCAGCATCCCGAACAATTGCCGGATTTCGCGCTTGCCGATCGTCCTGGCCTGGATCAACCCGCTGGCGAGGCCGTACCCGTTGAGCATGTTGAG
>JALYTP010000064.1 GCA_030854225.1 Pseudomonadota bacterium | reverse complement strand
GTTTCAGCCCTTCGCGAAAGGCCTTCGCATGCCGCTCGAACGTGGCGCGCGAATAGACATAGACCGGCGTCCCCACCTCGGCGGCGATCCGCGCGAGCGGCACCCCTTCGGCGTGGAGCGCGCCGTCGATCAGCGGGAAATGATCCATCAGCCGGCGGGTGGCAGGTCGAATTCGTCGCTGCGGCGCTGGTCCGAGCTGGTCAGCAGATCGTCGGTACGTTGCGGCCGCGCCTGGCTGCTGGGGGTCAGCAGCGCGGCCGGGTTCGGCGTCGCGCGCGCGCCATAGGGCGCGACCGGCAGCGATTTGCCCGGGGCCGGTTTCAACCCCGCCGCCGCGCCGCATCCGGCCAGCAGCAGTGCAGCGATCAGGCCCAGCACCGTTTTCATCGCCCGTCTCCCTCGCGCGCCGCGGCGATCGCGGCACGGACATTGGCCGGCGCGGTGCCGCCGAAACTGGTCCGGCTGGCGACCGACGCATCGACCGACAGCACGACATAGACGCGCGCGTCGATTCGCGCATCGATTGCTTTCAGATCGTCGAGCGGCACGCCGTCGAGCGCGACGCCGAGTTCCTCCGCGCGCCTGACCGCGCGGCCGGTGATGTGATGCGCCTCGCGGAACGGCACGCCGGCTTCACGCACCAGCCAGTCGGCAAGGTCGGTCGCGGTCGAGAACCCCGCTTCCGTCGCCGCGCGCATCCGATCGGTGCGGAAGGTCGCGCTCTCGACCATCCCGGTCATCGCCGCGATGCTCAGGCCGAGCAGATCGTGCGCCTCGAACACCGGCGGCTTGTCGTCCTGCATGTCCTTCGAATACGCGAGCGGGAGCCCCTTCATCGTCACCATCAGCGCGGTGAGGCACCCCATGATGCGCCCGGCATGCCCGCGCACAAGCTCGGCGGCATCGGGATTGCGCTTTTGCGGCATGATCGAGCTGCCGGTCGACCATTGATCGCTGAGCGTGACGAAACCGAACGGTTGCGACGCCCACAGCACGAATTCCTCGGCCAGGCGGCTGAGGTGCAGCGCGCACTGCGTCGCGCAGGTGAGATATTCGATCGCGAAATCACGGTCCGACACGGCGTCGAGCGAGTTGCGGGTCGGGCGGTCGAAACCGAGCGCCGTCGCGGTCGCGTCGCGGTCGATCGGAAAGCCGGTGCCGGCAAGCGCCGCCGAGCCGAGCGGGCATTGGTTGAGCCGCACGCGCGCATCGGCGAACCGCGACCGGTCGCGCGCGACCATCTCACGGTACGCCATCAGGTGATGCCCCAGCGTCACCGGCTGCGCGGATTGCAGGTGCGTGAAGCCGGGCATCACGCTGGCGGCATGCTCGTCGGCGCGGGCGACCAACGCGGCCTGGAACCCGGCAAGCGCGGCATCCACCTCATCGATCGCGCCCCTCACCCACAACCGGAAATCGGTCGCGACCTGATCGTTGCGCGAGCGTGCGGTGTGCAGCCGCCCTGCCGCCGGGCCGATCGCCTCGGCCAGCCGCGCCTCGGTCTGCATGTGAATGTCTTCGAGCGTCAGATCATCGGCCACACCGTTCGCCGCATAGTCCGCCGCGACCCGGTCCAGCCCCGCCGCGATCGCCGCCGCATCCGCCGCCGATACGATGCCCTGCGCGCCGAGCATCGCGGCATGTGCCCTGGACGCGGCGATGTCCTGCCGCCACAATCGCTTGTCGAACGGGATCGAGGCATTTATCTCGCGCATCACCGCCGCCGGGCCGTCGGCGAACCGACCACCCCACATCGCATTGGATGCGTCTGCCATGTCCTTGCCGTCGACGATCGCCCCGCTCCTGCTCCTGGGCCTGCTGGCGGGTTGCGATAAGCAAGTCTCCCCAGCGGGGCAAGCCACGCCCACCCCGGCCGCTAGCAGGGCAGCGGCGGCGCCGTTACCGGCCGGCGCGATCGATCGCAGCCACAAGGGCGAGACGATGCAGGCGGCGTCGTTCTTCGACGCGAGCGGCAAGCCGACGACGCTGGCCGCGTTCAAGGGCAAGCCCGTGCTGCTCAACCTGTGGGCGACATGGTGCGGGCCCTGCGTCACCGAAATGCCCGCGCTCGACAAACTCGCCGCCGGCATGGCGGTCGTCGCGGTCAGCCAGGATCTCGGCGCCGACGGGCAAAAGGCGGCGGCGACCTTCCTGCTGACCAAGGGCCTGAGGGGCATCCGCCTGTTCACCGACCCCAATGCCGGCCTGAGCACCGCCTACGCCGCCGCGTTGCCGACAACGATCCTCTACGATTCGACCGGTCATGAGGTATGGCGCACGACCGGCGGGACCGATTGGGGCGCCCCGGCCATGAAACCGTTGATCGCCGAGGCGAGATAGGCGGGGGAACGACGTCACGGCGGTTTCTGGTGGAGCGCCGCTGGATGCCCCGTGAGGATTCGAACCTCAATTAACGGAGTCAGAGTCCGTAGTCTTACCTTTAGACGACGGGGCATCAGCGGTCGCGCGATCTAGGCGGGGCGTCCGGCGCTGTCAACCAAACCGCCGCTTGCCGCAACCTGCATCAGCGCGTAGCATCGTGCCCAAGCACCGAACGCGGCCCGTTTATCGGCGGCGTGACGGCAGAACGGAACAAGCGAGTATCACGGCATGGGCGATCGATCCGCCACGATGCCGTACCGGCAGGGGCCCCCCGCCCCGGCCCGTCCGGCCCCCCATCCTCCTTCGCATCGCGGCGACGCGCGCTTTGCCGCGCTCGACCTCGGCACCAACAATTGCCGGTTGCTGATCGCGCGCGCGCAGGGTGACGGCTTCGTCGTGGTCGATGCCTTTTCGCGTATCGTGCGCCTCGGCGAAGGGCTCGCGGCGACCGGCCGGCTGAGCGACGTGGCGATCGAGCGCACGATCGCGGCGCTGCGCGTCTGCGCCGACAAGCTCAAGCGCCGCAACGTCACGCTGGCGCGATCGGTCGCGACCGAGGCGTGCCGCCGCGCGTCGAACGGCGCCGACTTCATCGCGCGCGCCTATGACGACACCGGCATCCATCTCGATGTCATTTCGGCAGAGGAGGAGGCGCGGCTCGCGGTGCTCGGCTGCCACGCGCTGCTCGAACCCGGCGAGGGCCCGGCCTTGGTGTTCGATATCGGCGGCGGATCGACCGAGCTGGTGCTGATCGACACCGCCTCGACCACGCCGCGCATCCTCGACTGGCACAGCGCGCCGTGGGGCGTCGTGTCGCTGACCGAGTTCGTCGGCCATGCCGAGGGGCTCGACGGGCGGCTGGGCGCCTATGCCCGGATGCGTGCGCTGGTCTCGGAGAGCTTCGCCGCGTTCGCCGCGCGTCTGCCGCAGGATGTCGCCGGGCGGCGCCTGCTCGGCACGAGCGGGACGGTGACGACGCTGGCCAGCGTCCATCTCGGCCTGCCGCATTACGACCGTTCGGCGATCGACGGGCTGATCGTGCCCGCCGATTCGATGCGACGGATCAGCACCGATCTCGCCCGCGCCGACATGGCCGAGCGCGCCGCCTTTCCGTGCATCGGCACCGAGCGCGCCGACCTGGTCGTCGCGGGTTGCGCGATCCTCGAGACGATCCTCGATATCTGGCCGGCCGAGCGCCTGGGCGTGGCGGATCGCGGCATCCGCGAGGGCATTTTGCGCCGGCTGATGGGGCGGGACCGGGCATGAGCAAGGGCGGACATGAGTAAGGACGGGGGCGGTCTGCGGGTCCGCGTCAAGACCGCGCGCAAGCGCACTGCGCAATCGACCCGCTGGCTCGATCGTCAGCTCAACGATCCCTATGTCCGCCGCGCCAAGGCGGACGGGTATCGCAGCCGCGCGGCCTACAAGCTGACCGAGCTGGACGAACGGTTCGGGTTTCTGAAAGGAAGCCGGCGCGTGATCGATCTGGGCATCGCGCCCGGCGGCTGGAGCCAGGTGGTGCGGCGCCTCGTGCCCAAGGCGGCGGTCGTGGGGATCGACCTGCTGCCAGTCGACCCGATCGACGGCGCCACGATCCTGCAAATGGATTTCATGGACGACGCGGCGCACGACCGTCTGATCGCCGAACTGGGCGGCGCACCCGATCTCGTCCTGTCCGACATGGCGGCGAACACCGTCGGCCATCCGCAGACCGACGCGCTGCGCACGCTGGCGCTGGTCGAAGCGGCGCTGGCGTTCGCGGTCGACGTGATGGCGCCGGGCGGGACCTTCGTGTCGAAAGTGTTCGCTGGCGGCGCCGATACGACATTGGTCGCCGAGCTGAAGCGCAACTTCAAGACCGTGAAGCACGCCAAACCCCCCGCGAGCCGCAAGGGCAGCGTCGAATGGTTCGTGGTGGCGCAGGGGTTCAAGGGTCGCGGCCCGAATTTAGCGTAGCTAATTCGGACCAGCCGCGACCCCGGCCGGCGAGCGTAGCTCGTCCGACGGCGCGGCTCTGCCGCGGCGCAACGTCAGCCCGAATCTTCACACTCTTCACACGCCCGCGCGTTTTTTCGCGAAAGGTGTGTCGATGAGAAAGAGCCCGCCGGCGAGAAACCGACACCCTCTAGTCGCAGAAAGCGCGCGTGTAGGACAGCGCCGCGGCGAAGCCGCGTCGTCGGCCAGGCCTACGACCTGCCGGCCGGGCTGGCGCTGGTCCGCGCCTAACGGCTTTGCCGTTAGGCCTGGGCGCTAGCCTTCATAATCCCCGCCCAGATTCTGGTTGCGCGGCGGTGCGGCGGCGGTGAGGCGCAGCGCCTCGGCCGACGCGGCGATGCTGCCGACCTCATCCGCGACATCGTCATCGTCGACCTGCACGCGCTGCAGGCCGGAGACGACCGCTTCCTCGAGATGCGCCGGGCGCACCGTTTCTTCCGCGATCTCGCGCAACGCGACGACCGGGTTCTTGTCGCGGTCGCGATCGATGGTGAGGTCGGCACCCCCCGAAATCTGCCGCGCGCGCTGCGCGGCGAGCAGCACGAGATCGAACCGGTTGGGAATCTTGTCGACGCAATCCTCGACAGTGACGCGCGCCATGAACGGCTTCCTTCGCTTTGAACGGCTTGTAATGAAGGCGCGCGATCTAGGCGGCGGGGGGGGCGGAGTCAAGAAAATCGGGCCTGGCGCGCGGCGCGCGGCGCACCAGGACCAGCGCGACGGCGACCAGCACCGCGCCGATCCAGTCGGCCCCGGTCAACGCTTCGCGGTAGACGACCCAGCCGATGGTCGCCGCGACAATCGGCTGGATCAGCAGCGCGATGCCGATCACCAGCGGCGACAGGCGCCCGATCGCGAAGATCATCAGCCCCTGGCCGATCACCTGGCTGATCAGTGCGAGCGCGATCAGCGGGGTCCAGTCGTGCGGCATCACCCGCTCGCCCAGCACCAGCGCGAACACGAGCAGCGGCCCGATGCTGGCGATCGTCGATAGCGCGAGCGCGGGCAGCGGCGGCATCGTCGCGCGCGCCCGCGCCATGCACACGAAATAGACCGTATAGAGAATGCCGGCGCCCACGCACAGCAGATCGCCGGCGAGGTGGCGCGGATCGAGCCGGTAGGATTGCCCCATCAGCAACGCCGCCCCGAAAGCGGCGAGCAGCAGCGCGAGCCCCTGCGACCGGGTCGGCCACCCGCGCGCGACGAGGAAGCCATAGAGCGGGAAGATCAACGTCGCCGAATTGCCGAACAGCGTCGCGTTGGCGAGCGTGGTACGCAAAATGCCGAGATGCCAGCTGGCGAGATCGGCGGCGAACGAGACCCCCGCAATCGCCAGCATCCAGCCGAGCCCGCGCGCGTTTCCCGCCACTGGCCGTCCCGGTCTCCAGCCGCTGCCCAGCGCCAGCACCGCGATCACCGGCGCGGCGAGCGTGATGCGCCAGAACCCCGCGGCCACCGGCCCGGTATCCGCCAGCCGCACGAACACCGGGCCGAAGGCGAGCGCGACATTGGCGATAACCAGCGCGGCGAACGCCGTCGGGGTCGCCCCGCTTGGTGCCGTGACAGTTTTTGTTGCAGCGGAGACGGGGTGCATGCGGCCCCTTAGCGGCCTATCTACCCCCCGTCAGGTAGCAAAAAAGGACACCCGATCGCATGCCGACCCTGTTCGATCCGATTTCGATCGGCGCGGTGACCGCGCCCAACCGCGTCTTCATGGCGCCGCTGACGCGCGGCCGCGCGACCGATGCGCATGTGCCGACCGGGATCATGATCGATTATTACAGCCAGCGCGCATCGGCCGGGCTGCTCATCACCGAGGGGACGGGGGTCAGCCGGCTCGGCCTGGGCTGGCCCAACGCGCCGGGGCTGTGGACCGACGCGCAGGTCGAGGCGTGGAAGCCGGTGACGGCGGCGGTGCACGAGGCAGGCGGGCGCATCTTCGCGCAGATCTGGCACATGGGGCGGCTCGCCCGGCCCGATGTGACCGGGCTCACCCCGATCTCCTCGTCGGCGACGCGCGCGCCGTATCACAAGCCCGAAAATCCCTATGCCGAAGCGCGCGCCGCGACGCGCGATGAGATCAGACAGGCGCAGGACGATTATGCCGATGCCGCGCGCGGGGCGATCCGCGCCGGGTTCGACGGGGTGCAGCTGCACGGCGCGAACGGCTATCTGATCGACCAGTTCCTGCGCGACGGCACCAACCACCGCGACGACGATTATGGCGGCACGCCGGAAAACCGCATCCGCTTCATGCGCGAATCGGTCGTGCGCGTGATCGACGCGATCGGCGCGGAGCGCACCGCGATCCGCCTGTCGCCCAATGGGGAGACGCAGGGCGCCGACGACAGCGACCCGCAAAGCGTGTTCGTTCCCGCCGCCAAGGCGCTGAACGATCTGGGCATCGCATTCCTCGAACTGCGCGAACTTTCCCCTACAGGCACGTTCGGCGCGACCGAGGTGCCCAAGCTGAGCCCCAGGATCCGCAAGGTGTTCAAGGGCCCGCTGGTGCTCAACCAGGATTATACGCTGGAAGGCGCGCAGGCCGATATCGCCTCCGGCCTCGCCGACGCGGTCGCGTTCGGGCGCCCGTTTCTCGCCAATCCCGATCTGGTGGAGCGGTTCCGGCAAGGTGCGCCGCTCAACCCGGACAACCAGCGGACCTGGTACACGCCGGGGCCGGAGGGCTATACCGATTACCCGACGCTCGAAGCGGCGAGCGCCTAGGCGAAACGCTCCCTGAGCGCGATCATGGCGAGCGCGGCCTTGGCCGCCGCGCCGCCCTTGTCGAGCTGCGTCCGGTCGGCGCGCGCGATCGCCTGCGCCTCGTTTTCGGTGGTCAGGATGCCGTTGCCGATCGCCAGCCCATCCATCGACAAGGCCATCAGCCCGCGCGCGCTTTCGCCTGCGACGATCTCGAAATGATACGTTTCGCCCCGGATCACGACGCCGAGCGCGACATAGCCGTCATACCCCCCGCTCTCCGCCGCC
>JALYTP010000063.1 GCA_030854225.1 Pseudomonadota bacterium | reverse complement strand
CATCGCGTCCCTACCGCTTGTCTCGGTGCTGGGGATGATGTGGCTGTGGCACGACAAGCCTGATGCGGCGAACATGGCCGCGCACGCCCAGGCGACCTTCTGGTACGTGCTGCCCTCGCTGCCGATGTTCCTGCTGATCCCGGCCTTGCTGCGCGTGGGGATGGGATTCTGGTTCGCGCTTGCCGCCGGGTGCGCGCTAACCATCGCGCTGTATCTGGCGATGACGTGGCTCGCGCCGCGCGTCGGGCTTCAGCTGTAACCTTTCAATTCGTCGCCGATGATCCGAACGACATGCAGCACGTTGGTGGAGCCCGGCGTCTTGAACGGCACGCCCGCCATCAGGATCACGCGGTCGCCTGCTTGCGCGATCTTGTGGCGCAGCGCCATGCGCTTGGCCTTGGCGACCATGTCCTCGAACGAATCGACGTCGCGGGTGTGGACCGCATAGGCGCCCCATAGCAGCCCGAGCCGCCGCGCCGTCTCCAGCTTGGGGGTCAGCACCATCAGCGGCACCGACGGCCGCTCGCGCGCCACGCGCCGCGCGGTCGATCCCGAAGTGGTGAAGCAGATGATCGCGGCGGCATCGACGGTCGCGGCGATGTTCTTTGCCGCCTCCGCCAGCGCGTCGGCGGTGGTCGGATCGGAGCGGATATGGGTGAAGTGGATGCGGTCGCCGTGCATCGGATCGCGCTCAACAGCCTCGCCGATCGCGTTCATCATCGCGACTGATTCGATCGGCCATTTGCCCGCCGCGCTCTCGGCCGAAAGCATCACCGCGTCGGCCCCGTCATAGATCGCGGTCGCCACGTCGGACACTTCGGCGCGCGTCGGCGATGGGCTCTCGATCATCGATTCGAGCATCTGCGTCGCGACCACCACCGGGCGACCGAGGCGCCGCGCGGTCTCGACGATGCGCTTCTGCAAGGGGGGCACGGTTTGCGGCGGCAGCTCGACGCCGAGATCACCGCGCGCCACCATCACCCCGTCGCACGCCTCGACGATTTCTTCCAATCGCTCGATCGCGGCAGGCTTCTCGATCTTGGCGAGCAGCGCCGCCTTCCCGCCGATCAGCTTGCGCGCCTCGGCCAGATCCTCGGGCCGCTGGACGAACGACAGCGCGATCCAGTCCACCCCCTGATCGACCGCGAAGGCCAGATCACTACGATCCTTGTCGGTCAGCGCGGCCATCGGGATGACGACGTCGGGGACGTTGAGGCCCTTGTTGTTGGACAGCGGCCCGCCGACCTCCACCTGCGTGCCGATCGTCGCCGCGTCGTGCTCCATCACCCGAAGCACGAGCTTGCCGTCGTCGAGCAGCAGCCGCGCGCCGGGCTCGATCGCGGCGAAAATCTCCTTGTGCGGCAGTTCGACCCGCGTCGCGTCGCCGGGGGCGTCGTCGCGGTCGAGCGTGAAGGTCGATCCGGTCTTCAATTCGACCTTGCCGCCCTCGAACTTGCCGACGCGCAGCTTCGGCCCCTGCAGGTCGGCGAGGATGGTCGAGGGGCGGCCGTATTTCTTTTCCAGGCTGCGGATCGCCGCGATCACCGCGACCTTCGACGCCTGGTCGCCGTGGCTCATATTGACGCGGAAGGCATCGGCGCCCGCCTCGAACAGCCTCGCGATCATCTCGGGCGTGTTGCTGGCCGGGCCGAGCGTAGCGAGCACGCGGACCTTGCGCGAGCGCGGGGCGGTGGCCTTGGTCATGGCAGGAGGCTTCCTCGGCTTGTGCGCTCCTGCCTCTAAGCCCTATTCCCCGTCGATCAACCGTGGAGACCAACAATGTCACTGGGCGATCTCGACGATGCCACCGCCGCCACGGCGTTCCGCCGCCTCGTCATGCATCTTCGCCACCGCGAGGATGCGCAGAATATCGATCTGATGGGGCTGGCCGGATTCTGCCGCAACTGCCTTTCGGACTGGATCGAGGACGCCTCGGGCGGCGCGCTGTCGAAGGAGCAGGCGCGCGAGGCGATCTACGGCGAACCCTATGCCGCATACAAGGCGCGGCAGCGCGAGGCGACGCCGGATCAGCTGGAAAAGATGCGCGCGAGCGTTGCCAAAAACGCCTGACCACGCGTAAGTCGCGCGCTTTCAGAGCCATCAAGGAATCATCATGAGCGACGTGATCGCCGCCGACCAGCTTCGCCTCCTCATCGAACGCATCGAGCGGCTGGAGGAAGAAAAGAAGGGCATCGCGGACGATATCAAGGATGTCTATGGCGAGGCCAAGGCGACCGGGTTCGACACCAAGACGATCCGCGCGATCGTCAAGTTGCGCAAGATGGAGAAGCACCACCGTGACGAGGCGGAGATGCTGCTCGATACCTACAAGGCCGCGCTGGGTCTCGCCTGACGACCGATCAATCCTATGACGCGATCATCCTCGGCGCGGGCGCGGCGGGGATGATGGCGGCGGCGGTGGCGGGTGCGCGAGGCCGCCGTGTGCTGCTCGCCGATCACGCCGATGCGCCGGGCAAGAAGATCCTGATCTCGGGCGGCGGGCGGTGCAATTTCACCAATCGGCGCGCCGGGCCCGACCATTACCTGTCGGCGAACCCGCATTTCGCGCGCTCGGCGCTGGCGCGCTACACCCCGGCCGATTTCATCGCCCTGGTCGATCGCTACGGCATCGCCTGGCACGAAAAGACGCTGGGGCAGTTGTTCTGCGACGGCTCGGCGCGGCAGATCGTCGCGATGCTGTGCGAGGAATGCGCAGGCCGAGGGGTAGAACTGCTGCTGGGTCGCGGCGCCAGCGCGATCGACCATGCCGATGGCCGGTTCCGCATGACGCTGGGCGAGCGCGAAGTGAGTGCGCCGAAGCTGGTCATCGCGACCGGCGGACCCTCGATCCCCAAAATGGGTGCGACCGGGTTTGCGTATGATGTCGCGCGGCGGTTCGGCCTGAGGGTGGTCGAGCCGCGCCCCGCGCTCGTTCCGCTGACGCTAGGCGGGGAGGAGTTGTTGTTCCGCGACCTTGCGGGTGTCGCCGCCGATGTGGTGGCGCGTGCCGGCAGCGGCGCGTTTCGCGAGGCCGCGCTGTTCACTCACCGCGGGCTGTCGGGGCCGGCGATCCTGCAGGTGTCGTCCTATTGGCGGCACGGCGAGGCGGTGGCGATCGATTTCGCGCCCGACCATCCGACCGACTGGCTGGTGGCGGAGAAGCGCGCGCGGCCGAAGGCGACGCTCCGCTCGGCGATCGGTCAGGTGTTGCCCGACCGGCTGGCCGAAACGCTGGCCGAGCGATTGGCGCTGAAGGGCAACCTCGCCGACATGCCCGACAAGGCGCTCGCGGCAGCGACGGCGAACCTCAAAGGCTGGGTCTTCCATCCGAGCGGGAGCGAAGGGTTCGCCAAGGCCGAAGTGACGATCGGCGGCGTCGCCACCGACGCGCTGTCGCAAACGACGATGGAAGCCAGGGCCGTTCCGGGGCTTCATTTCATCGGCGAAGGCGTCGATGTGACGGGCTGGCTTGGCGGGTATAATTTTCAATGGGCCTGGGCGTCGGGCGCCGCGTGCGGCGGCGCGCTTTGACCCGAAAAGCCGGCTGATCTAGAGACGCGGCCAAACCCGCATGAGGACCCGATGGCAGGCCATTCCAAATACAAGAACATCATGTACCGCAAGGGCGCGCAGGACAAGAAGCGCTCGGGCATGTTCTCCAAGCTTTCCCGCGAGATCACCGTCGCGGCCAAGATGGGCCTGCCCGATCCGGACATGAACCCGCGCCTGCGCGCCGCGGTCAACGCCGCCAAGGCGCAGTCGATGCCCAAGGACAATATCCAGCGCTCGATCGACAAGGCGACCAAGGGCGACGCGGAGAATTACGAGGAGATCCGCTACGAGGGGTTCGGCCCCGGCGGCGTCAGCCTCATCATCGAGGCGCTGACCGACAACCGCAACCGCACCGCGACCAACGTGCGCACCGCGGTCTCCAAGAATGGCGGCAATCTCGGCGCGCCCGGCTCGGTCAGCCATGCCTTCGACCGGGTCGGGCTGATCAACTATCCGGCCAAGGCGGGCGACGCCGACAGGGTGTTCGAGGCCGCGCTCGATGCGGGGGCGGAAGACGTGTCGTCGTCCGAGGAAGGCCATGAAATCTGGACCGGTCAGGGCGATCTCCATGCCGTGACGAAGGCGCTCGAGCCGGTGCTGGGCGAGGCGGAAGGCGCCAAGCTCGCCTGGCGCCCGCAGACCATGGTCGAGGTCGGCGAGGGTGACGCCGCGACGTTGTTCAAGCTGATCGACGCGCTCGACGATGACGACGACGTGCAGACCGTGTGGGGCAATTACGACATCCCCGACGCGGTGATGGAGAAATTGGGTTGAGCCATATTTCCCTCTCCCGTCGGGAGAGGGAAGGGGCCCGTCGCGTGAGCGATGGAAAGGGTAAGGGCGGCACGCCTTTACCTCCCATCACCCTTCCGCAGCGCCGCTGCTCCTTCCCTCTCCCGCCGGGGGAGGGAAGGAGATGATCATCCTCGGTCTCGACCCCGGTCTCGGCACCACCGGCTGGGGGCTGATCCGTGCCGAGGGCAACCGGCTGTCGCACCTCGCCAACGGACGGATGAGGACCGACAGCGCCGCGCTGCTCGCGCGCCGGCTCGCGCATCTCGATACGATGCTCGCCGGCCTCATCGCCGATCACGCGCCGCAAGCCGCGGCGGTCGAGGAGGTGTTCGTCAACGCCAACCCGCAATCGACGCTCAAGCTCGGCCAGGCGCGCGGCGTCATCCTGCTCGGGGTGGCGCGCGCGGGGATCGATCCGGGCGAATATGCCGCGCGATTGGTCAAGAAGGCGGTGGTCGGCGTCGGCAATGCGGAGAAGGCGCAGGTCCACGCGATGGTCGCGCGGCTGCTCCCGGGCGTGAAAATCGACGGGCCGGACGCCGCCGACGCGCTCGCGGTGGCGATCTGCCACGCGCATCATCTCGCCTCGGCGCGGCGCATCCCCTGATTTCGCTTTCCTACACCGTGCTGTTCCGGTTATGTCCCGGGAATGACCGGGTCCGCCATCCTCGCCGCGATCGATAGCGCACCACCGGTCACCTCCGCGCCGAGTGCGGCTGTTGTCGTTTTCCCGGAACCTTCGGAACTTTCGACGGGGGTGCGAGGATGATCGCGCACCTCAAGGGCCGGCTCGAGGCGACGGGCGTGGATCATGCCGTGATCGATGTCGGCGGGGTCGGCTATTTAATCGGCGCGTCGGCCAAGACGCTGGCCGCGATCGGCCCGGTGGGAGAAGCGGCCACCTTGTTCACCGAGATGCTGGTGGCGGAGGATTCGATCCGCCTCGTCGGCTTCGCCCGGCCCGACGAGCGCGACTGGTTCCGCCTGCTCACCGGGGTGCAGGGCGTCGGCGCGCGCGTCGCGCTGGCGATCCTCTCGGTGCTCGAGCCGGTCGACCTGATCCGCGCCATCGCCAGCCAGGACAAGGCGATGATCGGCCGGGCCAACGGCGTCGGCCCCAAGCTCGCCGAACGCATCGTGCGTGAATTGAAGGACAAGGCCGGCGGCGTGATCCCCGGCAGCATGACGCCGATGACCGCCGCGAGCGGCGCGGCGTCGGACGCGGTCTCCGCGCTCCTCAACCTCGGCTTCCGTCCCGCCGAGGCGAACAGCGCGGTCGGCGCGGCGGAAGAGGAACTGGGCATGGGCGCCACGCTCGATGCGCTGGTGCGGCTGGCGCTCAGGAAGGCGGCGAACTAGGGTCATGGGCAGAAGGATTTCACGATGCAGGTAACCGCAGTGCTGACCCCGGCCGAGGAAGGCGGCTATGTCGCGTTCAATCCGGAAACGGGGACGACGACGCAAGGCGAGACGGTCGAGGCGGCGCTCGACGCGCTTCGCGAGGCAGTGGAGCTGTATCTCGAGGGCGAGCCGATCACCTTCGTCGGTACGCCGATCGTCACCACTGTGACCGTTGGGGAGCATGCCTAAACTCCCGTCCGTTTCAGGCAGGGACGTGATCCGCACGCTCGAACGGCTTGGTTTCGAGCAAGCCGGCCAGCGCGGCAGCCACGTCAAGCTTCGCCGGGCTGACGCCCTGTGCATTGTGCCGCTGCATCACGAACTGAAGCGGGGCACGTTTGCGGGGATATTGCGCCAGGCCAAGCTGACGTCGGATGAATTTGTGAAAGCGATGGCGCATTGAGCGACGACCGCCCTCCCACCCCCGCCCGCACCGCCACCTGCCAGTGCGGCCAGCTCGCCGTGATCTGCGAAGGCGATCCGGTGCGCATCTCCGTCTGCCATTGCCTCGATTGCAAGAAGCGGTCGGGCAGTGCGTTCGCCGCGCAGGCGCGCTTCCCGGCGGACAAGGTGGCGATCACCGGCGAGTCGCATCAATGGTCGCGGACCGGCGACGAGGGCGGCGGGGCGGTGTTCCATTTCTGCCCGACCTGCGGGTCGATCGTGTTCTACCGCAACATCGACATGCCCGATCTGGTCGCCGTCGCGATCGGTGCGTTCGCCGAGCCTGGATTCCCTCAGCCGGATTACTCGGTCTACGAGGAGCGCAAGCACGCCTGGGTCGAGATCGTCGGCGACGGGATCGAGCGTTTCGGATGAGCGATGACGACCGTCTGCTCACCGCGTCGCGCAAGCCCGAGGATGCCGACGCCGCGCTCCGCCCCAAGACGCTCGACGAATTCGTCGGGCAGAAGGGGGCGCGGGAAAATCTCCGCGTGTTCATCGCCGCTGCCAGGGCGCGGGGCGAGGCGCTCGATCATGTGCTGTTCTTCGGCCCGCCGGGGCTGGGCAAGACGACGCTGGCGCAGATCGTCGCGCGCGAGATGGGGGTGGGGTTCCGCGCGACCTCCGGCCCGGTCATCGCCAAATCGGGCGACCTCGCCGCGCTCCTCACCAACCTCGAGGATGGCGACGTGCTGTTCATCGACGAGATCCACCGCCTCCAGCCAGCGGTCGAGGAAGTGCTCTACCCGGCGATGGAGGACCGCGCGCTCGATCTGATGATCGGCGAGGGACCCTCGGCGCGTTCGGTGCGGATCGATCTGCCGCGCTTCACCCTGGTCGGCGCGACGACCCGGCAGGGATTGCTTACGACCCCCTTGCGCGACCGGTTCGGTATCCCGGTGCGGCTGACCTTCTACACCGTGGAGGAGCTGGAGCGGGTGGTGTCGCGCGCCGCCGCGTTACTGGGACTACCGCTCGCCGCCGACGGCGCGAAGGAGGTCGCCCGCCGCAGCCGGGGGACGCCGCGCATCGCCGGGCGGTTGCTGCGCCGCGTGCGCGATTTCGCACATGCCGCCGGGCATGCGACGGTCGATGTCCATGCCGCCGACGCCGCGCTCAACCGCCTGGAGGTGGACGCGCTCGGGCTGGACGCGATGGACCGGCGCTATCTGACGA
>JALYTP010000377.1 GCA_030854225.1 Pseudomonadota bacterium | reverse complement strand
GCCTAGCCGACGCGCTACCCGCACTCGGCATCGTCGCCGCCGTGCTCGGCGTCGTGAAGACGATGGGCTCGATCGACAAGCCGCCCGCCATTCTCGGCGCCATGATCGGCTCCGCGCTCGTCGGCACGTTCATGGGCGTGTTGCTGGCGTACGGCATGGTCGCGCCGCTCGCCAACCGGCTGAAGCAGGTGATCGACGCCGATGCGGCGATCTATCACACCGTCAAGCAGATCATCATCGCCTCGCTCCACGGCCATCCGCAGCCGCTCGTCATCGAGGCCGCGCGATCCGGCATCGCGCACAACAACCAGCCGGGCTTCGCCGAAGTCTTTGACGGGCTGCGGGGACGCTGAGGCGTGCGCGGCGACAGCCCACGCCCTCATCCGGCCTTCCGACACGGTATCCTGAACGGGAAACCGGACGAGGAAGCGCACCGTTGCCGCAGTGCCATAGGCGCGCCGTAACATGGCCGGGCGTGCCCCCCACGGATCGAACCAGCCCCCCCGGATCATCTACAAGAAGATCTATGTCGAGGGGCATGGCGGGCATCACGGCGGCGCGTGGAAGGTCGCCTATGCCGATTTCGTGACCGCGATGATGGCGTTCTTCCTGCTGCTCTGGCTGCTGGGCGCGACCACCGATCAGCAGCGCAAGGGCATCGCCGATTATTTCACCCCGACGCTGGTCCAGTTGCGCGAAAAGGGCGCGGGATCGAACGGCTTGTTCGGCGGCGAATCGCTGATCGACAAGGACAATTACCCGCACAAGGCACAGCAGACCGGTACGCGCTCGCTGACCATCCCGATGGAGGCGACGGGCGGCATCCAGGTCGGCACCGGCGAGAAGGGCAGCGACAAGAACAAGGCCGCCTTGTTCAGCGAGGACCGCAAGAATTTCGAAACCCTGCGCCGCCGCGTGATCCAGGAGATGACCGCCAATCCCAGCCTGTCGAAACTGTCGAGCCATATCCGCTTCGTGCGCACACGCGACGGAATGCGGATCGACCTGATCGACGATGCCGATTATTCGATGTTCGCGCTCGGCACCACGCAGCTCGATCCCAAGGCGGCCAGCCTGATCGGCATGATCGCGGGATCGATCAAGGCGATGGACAACCCGATCATGATCCGTGGGCACACCGACAGCCTGGGGTACGGCCAGCCGCTGGTGATGAACAACTGGATGCTGTCGTCGGGCCGCGCCGAGGCGACGCGCCGCCGGCTGGCCGATGGCGGGATCACCGAGGACAAGTTCGCGCGGATCGAAGGCGTCGCCGATCGCGAGCCGATGATCGTCAAGAACCCGGCCGATCCGCGCAACCGCCGCGTGGCGATCACCTTGCTGTATCGCGCCGGGACGTTCGGGGAGTGACCCGCGCGCCGCAGGCGGTGCGCCTGGGCGTTCAGGCAGTGCTCGCGGTGCTGCTGCTCTACGGATTGGTGGCGCTGCGCGATCTTATGGCGGCATGGGGTCTTTCACCCTGGGCGGTCGCGGTGGTCGTGCTGTGGTGCGCTGTGGCTGCACTCGGCTGGCCGCTGCTGCGGGCGATGCCCTCGCGCGGCCGCTTCGCCGTGCTGGTCGGCGCGGCGATGGTGTTGCGCGTCGGGTTCGGTCTGCTGTCGGTGCACCGCACGTCGGGCGGCGACCCCAATTCCTATCTCGAACTCGCCAAGAACCTGCTCGATCGCCATCAGCTCGGCATCTGGGAACCATGGTTCGGCGGCTATTGGCGCGCGTTGTTCCCCCCGCTTTATCCGCTGCTGCTGGCGGGCTGGGGCGCCGTGGCGGGGCTTTCGACCGAATCGCTGCTGACCTTCAACACGTTGATCGATGCCGCCGCGGCGTTGCTGATCTGGCGGATCGGCGATCGCGTCGGCGATACGGAAGCGGAAGTCGGGGCGGGGGCGGGTCGCGGGGCGGCATGGCTTTACCTGATCTGGCCCTCGGCGCTGTTCTCCGCGCCGCTGGCGCAGAAGGAATCGCTTGTCGTGCTGCTCGTCCTGGCGCTCGTGCTCGTCTGGCTGCGCGTGGGCCCGCAGGGGGGCAAGCGCTGGCGCGACGCCGCGAAAATCGGTGCGCTCGCCGGGCTGCTCGCGCTGACACAGCCGGGTGAGGCGCCGCTCGCCGCGCTGTTCGGGTTCGCGATGATCGGGCGGATGCGGCTCTGGCGCATCGTCGCGACGGGGTTGCGCGCCGCGCCGTTCGCCATCCTCGCGCTGCTGCCCTGGTGGGTGCGTAACGC
>JALYTP010000376.1 GCA_030854225.1 Pseudomonadota bacterium | reverse complement strand
GCCCTACGGAATCAAGGACGAGCGCATTCGTCACCGTATCCTCGGCGCGATGCTCGCCGGCGAGATCGACCGGGACACGGCGCTGGCGCGCGCGCTGTTGGGCACGCGGCAATATGCCAAGCGGCAATATACCTGGTTCAGGCGCCAACCACCGGCGAACTGGAAACGCGTCGACCTCTCCAGGAGCAACATCGACGACGATATCGTTGAACGATTGTTTCGTTTGTAACGATTGACGTGCACTTTTCTTATGCTAGCAGCGCACCGGCGCAAGCGCTATTGCAATGCAGCATATCATAAGGGCGACATGTCATGGCCGAGAAGAGCGGAGCCGATATCCTGATCGAGGCGCTGTGCGATCTCGGCGTGGAGATCGTGTTCGGCTATCCCGGCGGTGCAGTGCTTCCGATATATGACGCGATCTTCAAGCAGAAGCGGTTGCGCCATATCCTCGTCCGCCATGAACAAGCCGCGACGCATGCCGCCGAGGGCTATGCGCGATCGACCGGCAAGCCGGGGGTGGTGCTGGTTACGTCCGGCCCCGGCGCGACCAACGCGGTAACGGGGATCACCGACGCTTTGATGGATTCGATCCCGATGGTCGTCATCACCGGGCAGGTGCCCACCGCACTGATCGGCACCGATGCGTTTCAGGAGGCCGATACCGTCGGCATCACGCGGCACTGTACCAAGCACAATTACCTGGTGAAGGATCCGGCGAAGCTGGGCGCGACGATCCACGAGGCGTTCCATATCGCGACCTCAGGCCGCCCGGGGCCGGTCGTGGTGGACATCCCGAAGGACGTGCAAGTGGCGACGGCACGATACGTTAAACCTGGCGCGATCCAGCACAAGACCTATCGCCCGCAGGTGAAGGCCGATCCGGCCGCGATCGAGCAATTGGTCGACATGCTCGCCGCCGCGGAGCGCCCGATCCTCTATACCGGCGGCGGAATCATCAATTCGGGCCTCGGCGCATCGCAGTTGCTGTGCGAACTCGCGCGGATCACCGGCGCACCCGTCACGTCGACGTTGATGGGCCTGGGCGCCTTCCCTGCTTCCAGCCCGCAATGGCTCGGCATGCTCGGGATGCACGGTACGTACGAAGCGAACTGGGCGATGAATCAGGCCGACCTGATCGTCGCGCTCGGCGCGCGGTTCGATGATCGCGTGACGGGACGGCTTGACGCCTTCGCTCCACATGCGTGCAAGGTCCACGTCGATATCGACCGCTCCAGTATCAACAAGACGGTGCGGATCGATCATGCCATCGTCGCCGATGTCGGCCACGCGCTGGAGGATGCGGTGCGCATCTGGAAGGCGCGCCAGCACCCCAAGCCGGACCTGGCCGAATGGTATGCGCGGATCGCGGAATGGCGTGCGGTGAGAAGCCTCGATTATCCCGAAACCGATCCTCGATCGATCATGCCGCAACGCGCGATCCAGTCGTTATGGGAGGCGACGAAGGGCCGTGCGCCGATCATCACGACCGAAGTCGGCCAACACCAGATGTGGGCCGCGCAGCATTTTCATTTCGAGGCGCCGAACAAATGGCTGACGTCGGGCGGACTCGGCACGATGGGCTATGGCCTGCCCGCCGCGATCGGCGCGCAGATCGGCAATCCCAATGCGCTGGTGATCGACATTGCCGGCGAAGCTTCGATCCAGATGAACATTCAGGAACTGGCGACGGCGACGCAATACCGCTTGCCAGTCAAGATCTTCATCCTCAACAATGAATATATGGGCATGGTCCGCCAGTGGCAGGAACTGACTTATCAGGGCCGCTATTCGGAAAGTTACAGCGATTCTCTGCCCGATTTCGTAAAGCTGGGCGAAGCTTATGGCTGGAAAGGCATCCGTATCGACACCCGCGAACAGCTTGACGACGGAATCGCCGGCATGCTCGGCCATGACGGCCCGGTGATCGTCGATTGCCGCGTATCGAAAACCGCCAATTGTTTCCCGATGATCCCGTCGGGCGCCGCGCATACGGAGATGATCCTGCAGGCAGGGGAAGTTTCCGGCACGATGAACGACGAAGCGAAAGCGCTCGTCTGATGCACATCCACGAAGAGGCCGCCGAACGCCACACGCTGGCCGTGATCGTCGACAACGAGCCTGGCATCCTGGCGCGGATCGCCGGATTGTTCACCGCGCGCGGCTACAATATCGAAAGCCTGACGGTGAGCGAGATCACCGCGGACAAGGCGGTCAGCCGGATCACCATCGTCACCTCGGCT
>JALYTP010000375.1 GCA_030854225.1 Pseudomonadota bacterium | reverse complement strand
CAGCGCGAACAGTGCGCCCAGCGTCAAATCCCGCCAGCGCCATAAAGGGGGTCCCTTTTGGACGCCGATCGGGGGTCCCGGTTCGACGCCTATTTACATTCTTGGTGCGTTCGTCGGGGATCGTCCAGACGTCTCCTGTCAGCTCTGCTGATCTCGCCTCAATGACCTCTGACAAGCGCGTTGCCGTCAGAAGCAGTAGCAGGAATCCGCGTTGATATTTGGCGGGTTCATCGACGAGCGCTCGTAAGAACCAGCCGATTTCTTCCGCGCTGAATTTTCGTGTTCTGGGCGCTTCAGCAAATTTTAGGTCGGATAGCCGGGCGGCGGGGTTTGAGGGCAACCCGATTTCCGTGCCTCGCAGCGATGATGCCCAGCCGAAAAAGACTTTTAGCTCTGCCGCAAGTCGATTGGCGCGCACCGGCGACCACTTCCCTTTGGCGATGACCAACTTGGTCAGATCGGCCTCTGAAACGAGAAAAATGTTTTTGAGCGCGAGCTTCGGTTTTATGTCGCAATCGTATATTTCAAGTTTCGCGGCGATTGTTCCAGCCTTATTCGGCCGTTTTGCGCGGGATGCGCGCCCTTCGAGAACCGCTGTCATGTAAAGGTCGTGAGAGAATTTTACGGTCATGCGCTCACGTTCGGCTGCCGCTGCGGACACAAACCGAGGATCAACACCGGCTTCTACCTGCTCGTTTAAAGCCGCGGCCCATTGACGCGCATCGACAATATTATGCGCCGGGAACGGTCCGAGCGTCATTTTCACGATGGTGCCGTCGTGGGCGATTCGGCGACGATAACACCAAATTTTCCTCCGGTTTCCGCGGATTTCGATCGACAGGCCGGCCACTGACGGATCGCCAAGACTCCCCGACGCAAGCGCGTCGATATTGGCAGGCGAAAGAAATTTCCTCTTGTTCATTTCCGACTCCGTGTCGGCCCGGAGGGTCAAAAAACCAGGACACAAATCAGGACACAAACACCCCAAATCAGGTCACAAACTGGGACACAAGACGGGTCGACGTGGGTCGAACCTAGGCGAAACCAGGCGAACGATTGGGGAAATTTAGATTTGCGTGATCAATGACTTAAAGGCCGAATCATGAGGATTCGGTATGGTGCCGGTTGCAGGAATCGAACCCGCGACCTTCGGTTTACAAAACCGCTGCTCTACCAGCTGAGCTAAACCGGCGTTCGGCGGCTCTTTGCGTCAGGCGACGCCGAAGGTCCAGCCCTCGGTGTGTGCGATCTCATCGGTCATCGCGGGCGGGTGCCACAGCGCCGGCGTGCGCGCGTTGGCGCGGAGCCATGCGGCGGAGAGGATCGCGTCGGTCGCGTGGTCGTCATAGCGCGCGAGCGGCCGGTGCGAGCGCGACCCCGTGGCGGCGAGCGCGGCGTCCAGCGAATCGGCGTCGCGCATCTTGCTCAGTCCCTTGCGCATCCCCGCCGCCCGCGCGGCGATCGCGGTGTAGATCTCCCCCACCAGCGCGCCGCTCGTCGGCACCGGATCGAAGGGCCAGACGGGCACGCGCCCGCCGAGCTGGTGCAGCAGGCGCATCCCCGCAAAACTGCCTTTCGCGACCTGTGCCGCGCCGATCGCATCGTATATTGTCGAGGGCTTGGTGCTGCCATCGCTGGCGATTTCGCAGACGCGCCAGTGGAGGAAATCGACTTTCACCCCATCCGCCGTGCCCAGATAGAAATGGCGCCCGCGCCGCGCCGTGACAAACGAGGCCGCGCCGAGATCTGGGTCGTCGCTGGCCGCATCGACATATGCCCATAGCGCACGCGCGCTGGCAGTGGCGATCTCGCCCGGCAAATGCGCGCCGCGCGCCACGAACGGCGCGGAAAAGCTGAAATCGAACCCCGCGATCAACGGCGTCTCGCGCTGGGCGATCAGCCAGTCGAGCACCGCCGTGCGCGACCAGCCTCCACCGGGCGGCGCAACCAGTCCGGGCGCGGCATCGCCAGTGTCGCAGATCGCGACCGCGATCCCCTTATGGCGAATGCCTTTCGCGCCCGACCAGTCGATCGCGGCGAAACGGGTGAAATGGTCAGGGGCGATCGCCGAATGCCTCGCGTTGCGCCTGCGACGCCTTGTCCCACCACGCGCGGGTAATGACGCGCTTGATCCGCTCGGGGTCGTTCGATCCGTATCGCACGAGCAGCCCCGGCCAGCCCTCATAGTGTTTCGTCTGCCAGAAGGTGTCGGGATCGGTCTCGATCAGTATCGTCTTTTCCTCG
>JALYTP010000374.1 GCA_030854225.1 Pseudomonadota bacterium | reverse complement strand
CCGCGTAATAATAAGCGTCCTGATAATCGATCGGATCGAGCTGCAGCTTGGCCCAATCGGGCGGGGTCATCGTCAGCCACAGGCGATACGCCTTGAGCCGCCACTCGAGCATCCATTCCGGCTCGTTCTTCTTGGCCGAGATGAAGCGAACCGTGTCCTCGCTCAGCCCCTTGGGCGCGAAGTCCTGCTCGATGTCCGAATGGAAACCCCATTCATACGTCTTGTTGACGGCGGCATAGGCGTCGGCGTTCTTGATGTCGGTGGCCATCTCAGTGCGCTCCCGCCGACAGGCTCGCGAGCGACACGCCGGCGAGCGCACCGCGCACCGCGCCGTTCACCGCGTTCCAGTGCGGCTTCACCTTGCAGCTTTCCTCGACGCAGCAATCGTGGCTGCCATGATCGACGCAGGCCGTCATCGCGATCGGCCCCTCCACCGCCTCGACGATATCGGCGAGCGAAATCGTCGCGGGCGGGCGCGCGAGGCGGAAGCCCCCGCCGGTGCCGCGCGTGCTTTCGATCAGCCCGGCGGCCGACAAGCGGCTGACCAGCTTCTGCACCGTCGGCAGCGGCAGCCCCGTCTCGCCAGCGAGCAACGTCGCGTTGAGCCGGGTCGCGCCGCCCCCCACACCGCAGCTTCGCGCGGCGGCGGACATCATCACGACGGCATAATCGGCGAGGCTCGACAGCTTCATTGTTGCGAATGACTCTCAAATCAGATCAATTCGATCCGATTGCCATGTGGGCGCGAGGGGTGCCCGAGTCAACCGCGCGTCAACCGCGCGTCAACCGCGCGACCGGCGGAATCGCGACCGGTTCAGGTGCGCGCGACGAGCGGCCCGACCTGATCGGTGAGCGCGGTGCGCTGCGCCGTCACCAGTTGCGATAACAGCGTGGGTTCGGCGTGGAACTGGCGCGGGGTCATCCCGGTGAACTGCTTGATCTCGCGGATCATGTGGCTCTGGTCATAGAACCCGCGCTCGATCGCGTCGTCGATCGTCTCCGTCTTGGACGCGAGCGCGACGGCGGCCTTGAGCGCGCGATATTTACGCGCGAGCATCTTGGGTGGCGCACCGTACATCGCCTTGCACTTGCGCTCGACCTGCCGGCGCGACAGGCCGGTCACCGCGATGAGATCGTCGATCGCGGGAGAGGTCGCGGCGGTCAGCCACGCATCGACCTGGCGCACGAAGGCCAGCGCACCGGCGCAGCGATCGCGGATCAGATCGCGCACCAGCGGCTCGGCGATCGCCGCGCATTCCTCGACCGTGGCCGCCTTGGCCAGCGCGGCGTGCGCCTCGCGCAACCGCCTCGCGCCGAACAATGTCGTCGCATCGACGCAGCGATTGAGCATGTGCGAGGCGTCGTTGCCGATCATCGCCGCCCATCCCGCCGCCGTCAGCCCCATGCCGAACAGCAGCAGCGGCCCCTCGGCGCGGCTCTTCACCGGGCCGCAGGTCGGGCCCAGCACATGAACCTCGGCGGATGGCTGCATCACACCGTCGAAGAACCCATAAGCCGAGACACCGGGGGAAAGGCGGAACCGCAGCTGCGCATAATCCGCGCGCTCGACATCCTCGAACAGCGGCAGATCCGCGCGAAACCGATAGAATAACGTGACGTATGCCGCCAGGTCCGCTGCCGGGACCGCATAGTCCAGTTGAATATCGACCACAGATCGCACCCCCCGGTATCTGTGAGCGGGAGCGTAACCTCTTTTCGGCGCAAAGAAAAGCGGCCCGGGCGGCAAGCCCCCCGGGCCGAGTAAAAGAGTTCCCCCTGTTGGGAAGCTCTTCGGGTCGCAGCTACGGTGTAGGTCGAGTCGGGCGGGATGTATTGGACGAATGCGCCAGCGCGGCGGCTCGTTTCTTTGACCCTCGCCGCCGCACCTGCCAAGGGCGCCGCAATGCTGTACGCGATCGCCCGCCCCGCTCTGTTCGCGCTCGATGCCGAGCGCGCGCATGGCCTGACGATCGCGCTGCTGGAGGCTTGGGGCAAGGCGGGCGCACCGTTCGCGCGCGCGCCTGCCCTGCCCGCGCTGCGCACCCGCGTGGCGGGGATCGATTTCGCCAATCCGGTCGGCCTCGCGGCGGGGGCGGATAAAGACGGGCGCGCGACCCGTGGGTTCCTCGCGCTCGGCTTGGGCAGCGTCGAGATCGGCACGCTCACCCCGCTGCCGCAAGCCGGCAACCCGCGCCCGCGCCTGTTCCGGCTGCGCGAGGATGAGGCGGTCATCAACCGCATGGGG
>JALYTP010000062.1 GCA_030854225.1 Pseudomonadota bacterium | reverse complement strand
CCCCGGTGACGAGCGCGTTGAGGCGTTTCGACAGATGCCCCTCGGTCTCCTGCGGGAACAGTTCGAACAACCATTCCGCGATCACGAGGCCGAGAACGCGGTCACCGAGAAATTCGAGCCGCTCGTAATTGGCGCTGCCCTGGCTGCCATGCGTCAGCGCGCGGTCGAACAGGTCCACCGCGCGGGGCTCATGCCCGAACGTCGCGACGATCCAGGGGGCGAGCGGCGCGTCGCTCAATAAGGTTTTCCCATCCGGCTCCACCGCGCGGCGCTGAACCAGGTCCAGGGCAGCAGCCACTGCGCGTTGCCGTCGGTTGACCAGAAACTGAACAGCGCCTTGCCCTCGATCCGGTCCAGCGGGACATAGCCCATGCCCTGCGGCGCGGGGAAGCGGCTGTCGGCGCTGTCGTCGCGATTGTCGCCCATCACGAAGATATGGCCGGCGGGGACGTTGTAGACATCGGTATCGTCGCGGTCCGGCATCTCGCCGCGATCGAGCACGGTGTAGCTGATGGCAGGCTTGCCGTTCACCGCCGGCAACGTCTCGCGGAATTGCTTGTAGCGGCAGAGCGGCTGATGCGTCGCGGGATCGCTGTCCTGGAATTCGGCCGCGCAATTCGCCTCGGCATTGTAATTGGGAGTCAGCGGGATCGTGAAATCGGCGACCGGCACCTTGGGGATCGCCTGGCCGTTCAGGATCACCTGGCCGTGCTGCACCTGGATGCTGTCGCCCGGCACGCCGATCACGCGTTTGATGACGTCGTGATCGTCCCCCGGCGGGCCGCGAAACACGACGATGTCGCCGCGCGCGGGGGTCGAGCCGAAGATGCGTCCCGGGATGAGCGGCAACCCGAGCGGGAGCGACCAGCGCGAATAGCCGTAGCTCCATTTCGAGACGAATAGGTAATCGCCGATATACAGGCGCGGCAGCATCGATTCCGACGGGATGTAGAACGGCGACAGGAAAAAGCTGCGGAACACCCCGACGATCAGCACCAGCTTGACGAGGAAGGTCAGCGTGTCGCGCAGTTCCGATCTGGGCTTGGCGGGCGCGGGCGCGGGTGCTGCTGGTGGCGCAGGAGTGGCGGCGGCGGGAGTATCGGTCTCGTCCATGCGACGCGCGTTGCGCGACTGGCACGGTGGCGTCAAGCGCGCGGCGGGTTCGCGCAGGGAACGATCGTGTCCGCGCGCGATTGTCGGTGGCGCGGGCGCGGGCGCCGCATTACCTGTTCCCCGCACGCAATGGAGATGATGACATGGCCGCCGACTGGAGCACGATCGAGGCATTGCCGGCGCGGCGGCTGGAAACCCTGTTCGCCGAGGACAAGGACCGGCTGAAGGCGTTCACGCTCGATCTGGCGGGGATGCATTTCGACTGGTCGAAGACGCATTTGACGGCGCCTGCGGTCGCGGCGTTCGAGCAGCTCGCAAAGGAGCAGGATCTGGCGGGCAAGCGCGAGGCGCTGTTTTCCGGCGCGGCCATCAACGTGACCGAGGACCGCCCGGTCACCCACACCGCCGAACGCGGCGAGGGCAATTCCGACGACGTGGCGCAGTCGCGCGCGCTGCACGAGCGGATGCGCGCCTTGATCGACGCGATCGAGGGCGGCGCGCTGGGCCCGATCCGGCATGTGCTGCATGTCGGGATCGGGGGTTCTGCGCTGGGGCCGGACCTGCTGGTCGATGCGCTGGGCCGCGACGAGCACCGGTACGACGTGGCGATCGTCTCGAACGTCGACGGCATGGCGCTGGAGATGGTGTTCCGCAAGTTCGATCCCGCCACGACCCTGCTCGTCATCGCATCGAAAACCTTCACCACCACCGAGACGATGATGAACGCCGAAAGCGTGATCGCGTGGATGACCGAGCACGGCGTCGAGGATCCGTATGGCCACGCCGTCGCGCTGACCGCCTCTCCCGACAAGGCGATCGAATGGGGCATAGATGAAACCCGCATCCTGCCGTTCATGGAAAGCGTCGGAGGGCGCTATTCCTTGTGGTCGTCGATCGGGTTTCCGGCAGCGCTCGCGCTCGGTTGGGACAATTTCTCCGACCTGCTCGAGGGCGCGGCCGAGATGGACCGGCATTTCCGCCATACCTCGCTCAGCCAGAACGCCCCCGCGCTCGCCGCCTTTGCCGACCTTTATTATACCCAGGCCCGCCACTGCGAGACACGCGCGACCTTCGCCTATGACGAGCGGCTGCGGCTGCTCCCGAGCTACCTCCAGCAGCTCGAGATGGAATCGAACGGCAAGAGCGTCACCATCGACGGCAAGCCGCTGGGGCGGGCGAGCGCGGCGATCGTGTGGGGCGGGGTCGGCACCGATCAGCAGCATGCGGTGTTCCAGCTGCTCCACCAGGGGACGCATCTCGTGCCGGTGGAGTTCATCGGGGTGATCGAGGAGGGCGATACCTTGCCCGAGGATCACCACAAGGCGCTGCTGACGAGCATGTTCGCGCAAGGTGCGGCGCTGATGAAGGGCGAGAAGAACCCCGACGATCTGGCGCGCGCCTATCCCGGCGACCGCCCCTCGACGACGATCCTGCTCGATACGCTCGACGCGCGTACACTGGGCGCGCTGATCGCGTTCTACGAACACCGCGTGTTCGTGAACGGGGTGCTGCTGGGGATCAATTCGTTCGACCAGTTCGGGGTCGAGCTGGGCAAGGAAATGGCCAAAGCGGCGGAACAGGGCGGCGGGAATTTCGATCCTTCGACCACCGACCTGATCCAGCGCGCGTTCGGCTGAGGGGAGCGGCATGGCAAGCTACGACTATGATTTGTTCGTCATCGGCGCGGGATCGGGCGGGGTGCGCGCGGCGCGCGTGGCGGCGGCGCACGGCGCCAAGGTCGCGGTGGCGGAGGAATACCGCGTCGGCGGCACCTGCGTGATCCGCGGCTGCGTGCCCAAGAAGCTGCTCGTCTATGGCGCGCATTTCGCCGAGGATCTGAAAGACGCGCGGCGCTTCGGCTGGAACGTGCCCGACCACTGCGAATTCGACTGGACGGTGCTGCGCGACAATGTGTTCGAGGAGGTCGACCGGATCAACGGCGCGTACACCCAGACGCTGGAAAGCCACGGCGTCGAGATCATCGCCGCGCGCGCGACGATCGCCGGGCCGCACGAGGTGAAGCTCGCCGGTGGCAAGAGCGTGACCGCCAGGACGATCCTGGTCGCGACCGGCGCGACGCCGTCGGTGCCGAAATGCCCGGGGCACGAGCACGGCATCACCTCGAACGAGGCGTTCCACCTCGATGCCGTGCCGAAACGCATCCTGATCGCCGGCGCGGGGTATATCGCCAACGAATTCGCCGGCATCTTCCACCAGTTCGGCGCGCACGTCATCCTCATCAACCGTACCGACGTGATCCTGCGCGGATACGACGAATCGATCCGCGACCGGCTGCTCCAGATCAGCATGATGAAGGGGATCGAGTTCCGCTTCCACGCGGCCTTTTCCGGTATCAGGAAGGAAAAGAACGGCTGCCTCACCGTCTCGATGTCGGGGCATGAGGACGTGACGGTGGACTGCGTGATGTTCGCCACCGGGCGTGATCCGAACACCCACGGACTGGGCCTGGAAAAAGCCGGGATCGACCTCGACGAGAAGGGCGCGATCCCGGTGGATGAGGACAGCCGCACCAGTTGCGCCAGCATCTTCGCGGTCGGCGACGTGACCAACCGCGTCCAGCTGACCCCGGTCGCGATCCGCGAGGGGCAGGCGTTCGCCGATACCCAGTTCGGCGACAAGCCGAGCCGCGTCGATTACGCCAACATCCCGTCCGCTGTGTTCAGCCATCCGCCGATGGCGGGCGTCGGGCTGACCGAAAGCCAGGCCAAGACCAAGTTCGGCAGCGTGAAGGTCTACACCTCCGATTTCCGCCCGATGAAGAACGTGCTGGCCGGCCGCAACGAGCGCGCATTGTACAAGATGGTGTGCGAGGGCGAGACCGACCGCGTGCTCGGGCTGCACATGATCGGGCCGGACGCGCCGGAAATCTTGCAGGCCGCCGCGATCGCGGTGAAGGCCGGGCTGACCAAACAGGCGTTCGACGATACCGTCGCGCTGCATCCGAGCATGGCCGAGGAGCTGGTGTTGCTGCGCTAGACGACGCCGATTGGACGGCGCGCGCGATCCGTGCTTGTTTCTCACGCTACGGGGTAGACGGGGACGGCAGCGATGAACGACACGGTGGAGCGGCCCTTCGGTTTCTGGACGGCGACCGCGCTGGTCGTCGGCGGGATGATCGGCGCGGGAATCTTCGTGCTGCCGGCGCAACTGGCGCCGTTCGGCGCGACGGGCGCGGCGGCGTGGATCGTCGCCGTCGCGGGGGCGCTGATCCTGGGCTGGGTGCTGACCCGGCTGGCGGCGGCCTATCCGGCGGCGAGCGGCGTCGTGGCGGTCTGCGGCGCGGCGCTCGGCCCCTTGCCCGGCTTGCTGGTCGGGTGGAGTTACTGGATCGGCATCTGGTCGGCCAATGCGATCATCGCATTGACGGCGGTGCGCTATCTCGCGGTGTTCGTGCCGTGGGTGGCCGATACGCCGGTCCACACCGCCGTATCGGCGACGGTTGCGATCTGGCTCATCACCCTGCTCAACCTGGGCGGCGCGCGCGGCGCGGGGCGGTTCCAGGTGCTGACGACGCTGCTCAAGCTGCTGCCCCTCGTCGCGGTGGTCGTCATTCTCATCGGGCTGGTGGCGAGCGGCGGGCACCGGATCAACGCGACGCCGCATGCCGCGTTCAGCGCCGGATCGCTGACCCCGGCGCTGACGCTCGCCTTCTACGCGCTGGTCGGGTTCGAGAGCGCGAGCATCGCGGCCGAGCGGGTGCGCGATCCGGCGCGCAACGTCGTGCGCGCGACGATGGCCGGGCTGGTCCTGACCGGCGCGCTGTATCTGATAGTGTGTTCGGGCATCGTCTATGCCCTGCCCGAGGCGGTCGCCGCCAACGCATCCGCGCCGGTATCGTTGTTCGTCGAAACCTTCTGGGGGCGCGGCGCGGGGCTGGCGGTCGCGGCGATCGCGGCGATCGCGGCGATCGGCTGCCTCAACGGCTGGGTGCTGGTGCAGGGCGAGGTACCGCTGGGCATGGCGCGCGCCGGGCTGCTGCCGCGCTGGTTCGGGCGGACGTCGCGGCGCGACGTGCCGGTCGGTGTGCTGCTGCTGGCGAGCCTGTTGGCCAGCGTCCTGGTCATGAGCAACGCGACGCGGAGCGCCGCCGGGCTGCTCGATTTCATGCTGCGGCTGACCGCGGCATCGACCTTGTGGCTCTATGTCGGGGCGTGTTCCGCCGCGCTGGTGCTGAAGGTCGCGCGGGTCGCGGCGGTCGCCGGGCTCGCCTTCGCCGCCTGGGCGATGTGGGGCGCGGGGCTGGAGGCGGATGGCTGGAGCCTGGCGCTGATGCTCACCGCGATCCCGTTATACTGGCTACGCCCGCGCGGTGCGGCGGTGGTGGCGGGGCCGGCCGCTATCTAGCGACCGGCCCGCTCGCGGCTTACCAGATGTGGACGCGCTGATCGGGCGGCAGATAGAGCTTGTCGCCGGGCTTCACGTCGAACGCCTTGTACCACGGATCGAAATTGCGCACGACGCCGTTGACCCGGAAATAAGGCGGGCTGTGCGGATCGGTCAGCGTGCGGGCGCGCAGCGCATCCTCGCGCATCTTCGATTGCCACGCCTGTGCGAAGGCGAGGAAGAAACGCTGATCGCCGGTCAGCCCGCCGATTACCGGCGCCTTGCCGTGCTTGGCCTGATACAGCTGATAGGCTTCATAAGCGTTCTCGATCCCGCTCAGGTCGCCGATATTCTCGCCCAGCGTCAGCTTGCCGTTGACGTGCGTGCCCGGCACCGCCTCGTACGCATCATATTGCGCGGCAAGCGCGGCGGTGTGCGCGGCATAAGCCTTCTTCGCTTCGGGCGTCCACCAATTCTCGAACTTGCCGTGCGGGCCGAACTGGCTGCCCTGATCGTCGAACCCGTGGCCCATTTCGTGGCCGATGATCGCGCCGATCGCGCCGTAATTCACCGCAGCATCGGCATCGGGATCGAAATAGGGCGGTTGCAGGATCGCGGCGGGAAAGGTGATCTGGTTGGCCAGTGGGTTGTAATAGGCGTTCACCGTCTGCGGCGTCATCGTCCACAAGGAGCGATCAACCGGCTTGGGAAAGCGCGACAGTTCGAGCGCGTGGTCGAACTCGTCCGAGCGGACCGCATTGCCGAACAGATCGTCGCGCGACACCTGAAGCGCGGCGTAATCGATATATTTGTCGGGATGGCCGATGCGCGGTTCGAACGCGGCGAGCTTGACGAGCGCGGCCTTGCGCGTCGCGTCATCCATCCAGTTCGCATGGGTGATGCGGTCCTTATACGCGGTGCGCAGATTCTCGATCAGCTCGGCCATCTTGGCCTGCGCCGTCGGCGGAAAATATTGCGCGACGTATAGCGCGCCGACCGCCTCGCCCAGTGCGCCGTTGGTCAGCTGCACGCCGCGTTTCCAGCGATCGCGCTGCTGCTCCACGCCGGCCAGCGTCTTCGAATAGAAATCGAAATGCGCGTCGTCGAAGGTCTTGGGCAGGAACGTCGAATGGTCGCTAATGAAATGAAAGGCGAGATAATCCTTCCACGTCTGGAGCGGGGTCGCGGTCATGATCCTGCCCATCGCGGTGAGCGCGGTGTTGTTGGTCATCAGCACCTTGGGCGACGCCTCGACCCCTGCGGTCCTGAGCATCAGCGGCCAATCGAACTGCGGCGCCTTGGCCTTCAGCCCGGCGAGATCCTCGGGATCGTTCAGTTTGGCGATGTCGCGATTCTGTTCGGGCGACCATTGTTCCTTGGCCATCGCCGTTTCCAGCGCGAAGATCGCATCGGCCTTGGCACCCGCGCCGGCGACGCCGCCCAGCGTCAGCATCTGTTCGATATAGGCGCGGTATGCCTTGCGGAAACCGTCATATTTCGCGCCCGGCAGCAGGTAATAATCGCGCGGCATGCCCAACCCGCCCTGCCCGGCGACCGCGGTATATTGCGTCGGATCGGAGAGGCTGGGGATGATGCCGATCTCGACCGGCGAGGCATAGCCGGTGCTTGCGAACAGCGTCTGCAACCCGTCGAGATCGCTCACCGCGTCGATCTTCGCCAGATACGGTTTGAGCGGCGCCGCGCCCTTCGCCTCGATCGCGGCGGTGTCCATCCAGCTGGCATAGAAATCGCCGACCTGCTTGCCCGAGGCGCCGTATTTGGCCGGATTGGCGGCCATGTCGGTGAGGATCTTCCGGACGTTCACCTCGGCCTCGTCCGACAGGATACTGGCGTATCCGACCGATGCCTTGTCGGCGGGGATCTGCGTGCGCGCGGCCCAGCCGCCATTGGCATAGGTCCAGAAATCGTCGCCCGGCCTCACGTCGGCCTG
>JALYTP010000061.1 GCA_030854225.1 Pseudomonadota bacterium | reverse complement strand
GCCGGCGGCCTTGGCGCCGTCGTCCGCTTCGACCACGCATTTGCATAGCCCGAGAATGGCAGCGACGTCGCCGCCAGCCTTAAGCTGATGATATTGGTCGGAGATCTTGGTTTCCTTGCCCGTCAGCATCGCCGTCGGGCTTTGCGGATCGACGAACGACACCAGCCCCTGCTCAATCACCGGATTGAAGGTGACGATCTTGCCGCCCCGATCCTTGAGATCCTTGAGCGGGTGAAGGAAGCGGGGGCTATTCGTCCCCGGATTCTGGCCGAAGAAGAAGAAGGCGTCGGTCTCGGCGAGGTCTTCCCACACGATTGTGCCCACTGGCGATCCAATCACCTTGGTCAGGCCAACCGAGGTGGTCTCGTGACACATGTTCGAGCTCTGCGGCAGATTATTGTTGCCATAGGCGCGCGCCAGCAGCGCGTAGAGATAGGAGGCTTCGAGCCCGGCATGACCCGAGGCGTAGAAGACCGCGCTTTCCTTGGGCAGCGGCTTGAGCGCGGCGCCGATCGCCGCAAACGCATCCTCCCAGCTCACTCCCTCGTAGCGGTCGGTCTGCGCATTGTAACGCATCGGGTGCGTCAGGCGGCCGGTCTTTTCGAGATCATGGTCCCTCCACTCGCGTAGCGCTGTGACAGTGTGCGCCTTGTCCTGCCAGAATTCCGGCGTGCACCGCGCGCTGGTCAGCTCCCACATCGTCGCTTTGGCGCCGTTTTCGCAGAATTCGAACGCCGAATAATTGGCCGGCTTGGGCCAAGCGCACGATACGCACATCACGCCCTTTGGCTTGTTCTGCCGCCCCAAGGCCTTGACCACTGCGGGTGAGGGCCATGTCTCGCCGTAAATGCGCAACATCCCCTTCATCGACCCCCAGCCTCCGGCCGGGCCCGACGCGTGGGGTAGCTCTTTCTGGTCAGTCATTTGCGCATCCCTTGCTGATGTGACGCACGGAAGCCGGTGAAGATAGCTAAGCCATCCGACCTAACGCCAGGGCGGCAAACACAGTTGCATGCGCAGCGCGAAATCGACGTTGCCTCACCCCTTGTCACCGTTGACGAGCCAACTTACCAACGCGTGAAATTGTGGGGAGCAGGTCCAGGCGGTTCGAGGAGAATTTCAAGCTGAAGCACTTAGGCTGCGCGCTACTCAACGCGACACACTCTTCACGACGTCTTCTGGCAAAGGCCCTAATCGCCTTGATCCACCTGTGGGTCCGCCCTTTCGTCGACAATCTAACGCGTCTGACCGGATTTGGTCGGCGACCCGGCAGGCGACGTCGCGGGAGGATATTGGTGTTGCAGTTGGGCAAACTGAGCAGGCGATATTTTCGGCAGCGCCACGAGGAACGCGACAATGTCCTGGATCTGCTTTCTGGAGCGGGTTTCGCCCCAGGATGGCATGGCGCTCATTTTTATGCCCTTATCCAGGATGTACGTAAGTTGTGCCGGCGTCCATTGCTCGCCGCTCTCCAGCAAAAACGGTGGGGTTGGCTCAATCCCTTTGACCCAATCCGCGCGCGCGACCCCGGGACCGCCATGACACATCATGCAATCGGCCTGGTATTGCTTGAACCCGGATACGATCTGCGTCTGCGTAAACGAAAGCGGGGCGCTCGATCCCGCGCGCAGCCGAACCGATTGTTCAAATGTCTTGTGGAGCGCCCAGCTAACGATCTTGTTGTGCGGCTGTGCGGCGGCGATATCGTAGAGCCCGAACTCGACAACCGCGAGCGCGCCAATCCCGGCAAGCAAGCCTGCCGACACGCCGCCGGCGACATACGCCCATACGAGGCGGTTGTTGTTCGCCCAAAACCTCGCCGCGCCAGGCGTCCATCGCGCAACCATCCTCAATCCAGCCCGTACAGATAGGCCGCGATATCGCGCGCCTGCTTCTCGGTCAGGCTGGCATCGGGCATCGCATTTCCTGGCGCGACCTGCTGGGGATGCTGAATCCAGTGAATTAGATTGTCGCGCGTATTGGGAAGGTATCCCGCAATGATCGTCCGCCTGGAAAAATGAATCAGGGGCGGTCCCACGAGCCCGCTCGCATGCATGATGCCGGGAATTTGATGACACGATCCGCAGCCTGATCGGCCGATCCAGATCGCGCCCGCGTCAGCGTCGCCGATGTGGCTGGACCGCTCCGGCTTCGGGGCGCTTGGCCCGCACCCCCCGAGGAGCAATGCTGACGATGTTAAAATCGTCCAGATCAGGCAAGCTGCAACCCGTGATCGTGTTGCGGTCATCGCAAGCTCCAACATAGTGGAATCAGGATCGGTTCCAGCAGGTTAAACAGGATCGCGGCCACAAAGGTGCCGGCCGTCATCATCCCTGCCAGCGCGAGGAAACGTGTTCGTCCTTCGCCAATCGTCAGGTGCGAATGTTGGCTGTCGTTTTTCTCGCGGCGCACGCGCCACCAATGCCGGCGTGACATCAGTCCCGATGCGACCGCAGCAACCAGACAACCGAGTTGAAGCGCGATCAACAGAAGGGCTTCGCCGCTGAATCCGGGGTGAGAATTCGGCTCTGATGTCAGCGGGCATGCGTTGCTGCTGATCGCGAACCCGACGAGCAGTTCCGACACCCAAGCGGCTGGCGGGATGGCAAGACCTGCCAGAAGCCAGAGCACCGGCACTTTGCGCCGATGCGGCGACGGATGCTCAATCTGATCCGGCGTCGGGGTCATGAGGCGACAACGTAAGGCGCCAGAAAAAAGGTCGAGAAGACGAAAATCCATACCACGTCGACGAAATGCCAATAAACACCGCTGATCGTCACGTGCATATGACGACGTTTGGTGAAATAGCCTGCCAGCGACCAGCCGAGCACCACAGTGAGAACCGAAATGCCGACGATGACATGCAAAAGATGGAAGCCGGTAATCGTGAAATAAAATGATCCGTACGCCCGGCTCGAAAGCGAAAATCCCTTGTCGCGCCAGTCGAGAAGTTCGAGCGCGATAAAGGCAAGGCCCAGCAAAATCGTCGCAACGAGACCGATCAGATGCTGGCTCCGATTGCCTTTTTTTATCCCCCGCTCACTCCACCAGATGGTGCCGCTTGAGGCGAGAAGGACAATGGTGCCGGGCAAGCCATATTTGAACGTCGGGTGGAGCGCCGGCAGCCAACTGGCATCATTTTGTGCACCGAAATAGGCGTAACTGAACAGGAGATAGGCGAAGAGCGATCCTTCCGTCGCGATCAGGCAGAGCACACCGAACCAGGCGGTGGAATTGCGGCCGTCCGATCCGATCGGCAGTGACGTGGTGATGATGATCGGATCATCCATCGACCTTCTCCAGCCCTGCATGAATGCGGCGCGGCCAAAACCAGTCGACCAGCGAGATGAAGACTGTCACGGTCCCAACCGCCACCAGCCACCATTGGCGCAACAGCGCGCCGGTGAAGATCAGCGTCATCCCGATGGTGAGAGCAAGCGGCGCAAGGCTGTCGCCCGGCATTTCGAGGATCAGGTTCGGTTCGCCATCGAGCGGAGAGGTGGCGATCGTTTCCTTCCCCTGATCAAGCAGCAGTCCGCGCTCGATGCTGCTTCTTTCCTCAGATTCGTTTAGCGCATCCTCCCACAGTGGATGGCGGCTCGCCACGATCGGGATGACCTTGAAGTTATAGACCGGCGGCGGCGACGATATAGCCCATTCAAGAGTGCCCGCTCCCCAGGGGTTGGGCCCGGCGGCTTTACCGCGCTTGAGCGATACCGCGACATTGATAAGAAACAACAAGATGCCGGCCGCAAACATGGCTGAACCCAGCGACACGACAAGGTTCTGGCCCGACCATCCCATGCCCGTGGGATAGGTATAGATGCGCCGCGGCATCCCCAGCAGACCAAGTGTGTGCATCGGGAAAAAGCCGACGTTGAAACCGATGAACATTATCCAGAAGTTCCACTTGCCGAGGTGTTCGTTCAGCAAGCGACCGGTCATCTTCGGGAACCAATAATAAACGCCGCCAATGACGGGAAAAAGATTGATCCCGATCAACGTGTAGTGAAGATGCGCGACGATAAAATAGGTGTCGGTAAGCTGCCAATCGGACGCCACCGCCGCCGTCACCACCCCTGAGACGCCGCCGATAACGAACAAGATGATCATGCTCGCAAAAAATAGGAAAGCTGTGGTTATCACCGGCCGTCCTGTCCAGATCGTCGCCGTCCAGCACATGACGGCGACGCCGCTGGGGATCGTGATGATGAGCGATGCGCCGCTAAAAAACGACAGCGACAGATTGGGCAGGCCAGTGGCGAACATATGATGCACCCACACCCCGAATCCCAACGCCATCGTGCTGACCGTGGCGAGTACGACCAGGGTGTAGCCAACGAGCGGGCGCCGGCAGAATGTCGGTAGGCCGTCCGACACCATTCCCATGGCCGGCAGGACGATCGCATAGACCCAGGGGTGAGCGAACATCCAGAAAAGGTGCTGCCACAAGAGCGGCTGACCCAGCCTGGCATCGAAGAAGTGTGTGCCGAATTGGCGATCCATCCACAACATGAAGAAGGCGAGGCTGACGCTGGGGACCGCCATGATATTGGCAGCCGAGGCCGTCAGCGTGCCCCACAGGAGGACCGGCACGCGGTTCAGCGACATGCCGGGAGCGCGGTTACGAAGGAAGGTGACGATGAAGTTTGCCGCGCCGACCGTCGTCGAAATCCCGAGCAGAATCATCCCGAGCGCGTACACGTCCATATTGAGCCCGGGGCTGTAATCCCTGAGCGCGTAAGGGACGTAATTGAACCAGCCGTCGCTGGGGCCATGCCCGGTCACGAACCCCGCATAGATAAACAGGCCCGCCGCCAGATAAACCCAGTAGGAAAGCGCGTTCAGGCGCGGAAAGGCCATGTCGCGCGAACCCAGAAGCAAAGGCCAAAGATAGTTGCTGAAGCCCGTGAGAATGGGTGACGCATAGAGGAAAATCATGCTTATCCCGTGCATCGAAAACAGCACGTTATATTCTTGCGGCGTCAGCAGGGTTTCACCGGGGCCGCCAAGCTGAACGCGCATGACCAAGGCTTCGAGGCCACCCATCAGCAGGAAAGCGATGGCGGTGACGATGTACCGGATGCCGATTTGCTTGTGATCGACGCTGCCCAGCCACCCTTTCCAGCCCGGCTCGGTCTCCCACATTTTCTGTAGCCGCTGGCCCAGTAAATCTTGCTCGCGCTCGGCGATTTGCGGCAGGCGGGCGTCTTCCCATTCACCGGACCTGGCAATACTCATCGCTGCGCCTTCAAATAGGCGACCACGGCCTGAAGCTCGGGGCCGCTCAGATGCGTTGCCGGCATGAGTGCACCGGGTTTCTGCGCCTGGGGATCGGAAATCCAACCGGCGAGATTGTTCGTGTTGTTGGTGAGGGTGACACCAGCGATCGTCCGTCTGGTCATCAGATGCGTCAGGTTGGGTCCGCGACGGCCGTCGCCTCCCGGGCTGTAACCGTGCGCCGCTGTTCCATCGATGGCATGGCACGTCCCGCAATGCTGAACGAACACCGCTCCACCGTGCACCATCAATGCGGGTGATCGTGGGGCATCATAGGCCGCCGCCACCGGGGCCGCCGTCGCCGCCTCTAACGGGACAGCACTCGCTAGCTGTTCCTGGTTACGTCGCCATGCGGCGAAGACGTCCGGTGGGTCGGCAAAAACCAGAAAGCCCATATTGGCGTGCTGCGCCCCGCAATATTCGGCGCATTGGCCGCGGTAAACGCCCGGCCGGTCGGCCTGCAGCCACGTCACGTTTACGCGGCCCGGGATCGTATCGGTCTTCCCCGCCAGCGCGGGAACCCAGAAGGAATGGATAACGTCGTCGCCCCGCAATCTGACGAGAACCGGCCGACCGACTGGAATATGGATCTCGTTGGCCGTCTCGAAGGCGCGCTTTCCCTGCATCGCGGGATAATTGACCTGCCACCACCATTGCCTGCCCGCTACGGTGATGGCCATCGTTGGCGGGGTTGCGGGCTGATCGATCTTGGCCAGGACCAGCATCGTCCAGAACAAGGCGACGATCAACGCTGCCAATGTCAGCGGCATACCGACATAGACCCAGGAAAGCCCCCGCCGGCTATTCTCGACCGAGCCGATCGAGAGCGCCTCGCGACTGGTCCGCTGGCGCCGAAAGATGACCCCAAAGGTTACCGCACCGGCAAAAATCAGAATGACGGCAACGGAGATCCCGAGCAGAAACCAGGTCAGCGGGACAACCGGTGCCGCATGTGGCCCGGCACTCGTCAGATATTCGAGTGGCCAGCGCGCGCTCATGGCGGCACGCGACGGCAAGAGCATCATGCCCCACGCATCGCGCCGGCGGGGCCGCGTTGCGCGGGCCGCCGCAGCGCAAACGTCAGCGGTACGATGATGGCGATGAGGAAGATGAAACCGCCCGGCGCCCACATCAGCGTTCCGCCCAATTGCTGATCTTGCAGCGGCGTGAGCCCCCATTCATACGGCGTGATGAAATGCGGCCAATAGAGCGGTTCGCGCGCCCATGTGATGACGGCGCCCAGCAGCGCCATCTGCAACCCGGTTACGATGGTTGCGGCGACCGATAGGCCCAATCGGTCAATCGGCGCCCGCAGCACGCTCCACCAGAAGAAAACTGCGGCGCCCCACGTCGTGACGTGCATCATCCAATAGATCACCGGGCTAAGGAACGTCTCGCCATAGGGTCCTGGCGAATGCCAAACCCAAAGCGCCGCTGCGAACGCAAAGGCTGCCCATAACTCCTGAGCCGGTACGCGCTTGGTGCTTACCGGCAGTCCCAGCGCGACGAGTGGGGCCGCGAAGAGCGTGAGGATCATGTGCTGACCAACCCGCGCGGCGAATAACGAAACCGACAAGGCGCAGAGCGGCGATATGAGCGCCAATGCGGTGGCTGCCCACCCGACGCCGAAGAACCAGGCTGCGCGCCGCGATCCGCCAGGTCTCAACCAAAAATACAGCAACGCGATGCCAACCAGCGCCATGAGCAGCACCGGATCGAAGTTCCAGCGCCCCGGAAGCGAGGCGATGGTCGGTGGCGCGCCGCAATAAGGCGTGATCGCGGTATCATTTGCAAGCAACGCCATTTCGCCCTCACAGACCGTAAGAAGCTTGAACTCCGCCAGCACGCCCGAACGCCGGAATCTCTAGAGGCGAGACCGTAGGGTCACTCGTTTGCCTGTCAAAGAATTATCGTTCTCAACCCCGGCCACGACCCACGTTCGAACGCTGCCGGGCAGATGGCCGAAGTGGTTTCCAATTCGTCATCAATGCTATGTCACGTCACGGCGCGAACGAAAGAAGGTCGAAATGCTGTTCGCGCACCTTAAACGCATCCTGAAGCTCGACCGCTTGCGCCTGCGGGACCAAATGGCGCAAAAGACGAGTTCCTCCTGGCCGCCATCGCGTCTATTGGCCGACCC
>JALYTP010000373.1 GCA_030854225.1 Pseudomonadota bacterium | reverse complement strand
TTGCGACCACGATCGGTGAGACGGGCGCCGATTTCCTGAATGTGCAACTGGGATTCGGATTGAACGGAACGTCGCTCGTCATGGCTGCGTTACTCGCGGTCTTTCTTGTGATTCAGATGCGCAAGGATCGCTACGTTCCTTGGATCTACTGGGTGGTTGTTGTGTTCCTCAGCGTCGTCGGAACGCTGCTGACCGACAATCTCTCCGACAATCTCGGCCTGAGCCTCTATATCTCGACGGCAGCGTTCGCGGTGGCGCTGATCCTTACGTTCATCATTTGGTATCGAAGCGAACACACGCTTTCGATTCACGACATCACGAGTTCCAAGCGCGAGGCGTTCTACTGGGCGGCGATCCTTTTCACGTTCGCGTTGGGAACGGCCGCTGGAGATCTGATCGCCGAACAGCTCAATCTCGGCTACGCTGTGTCGGGGCTGATCTTCGGAGGTTCGATCGCACTCATCACATTTGCGTATTACGTGCTGCGCTTGAACGCGGTGCTCGCCTTCTGGCTTGCCTATATTCTCACGCGACCGCTCGGTGCGTCGATCGGCGATTTGCTGACCCAGGCACCGAAAGATGGTGGCCTGGGAATCGGCACGTTCCCCGTCAGCGGGGCGTTTCTCGTCGTGATTGTGGGGCTGGTTATCTATCTCAGTTTCGAAGAGGGCAAGACGCGCGTTTCCGGCGGAGTCGAATCCACGGCTTGAAGCACGCACCATCATGCTGCGAGGCGACGCGAAAGCCCCAAAGATTACTTTTTTGTAATGTTTCGCTTGGCCGTCAGCGCCACCCAAAGTGTAACAATGAACCCGCAAAGGGCTCCTAGAGCAACGGCCAGCATAGCCGGTTTGTGAAAGGGTATCCCGGTGCGCACGAGAATGACTGCTCTTATGAGCGCTACGAGCCTTATGGTATTCGCCGTCCCGGCGTTGGCGCAAGATCGTACACCAGCGAGCCAGGACATCGTCGTCACCGCTCGCCGAGCCGACACCGCGAGGACGGAGCAGCAGCAGGCCCCCAATCTGGTCAACATCCAGGCGGCGGAGACGATCGCCAAATATCCTGACGTCAACGCCGCAGAAGCGCTCAGCCGAGTGCCCGGCGTTGCCCTTTCGATCGATACCGGAGAAGGCCGCTTCGTCAATATTCGCGGGCTCGACGGCAATTTGAACGGCGCGACCTTCGGCGGCGTGGTGCTGCTCAACACGCAGCCGGGAGGCACCTATTTTAACGCCGCTGGTCGCGCGGTCGAATTCGATACCGTGCCGATCGGCGCGATCGATCGGATCGTGGTGACCAAGACCGGCTTGCCCGACCACGATGCCGAAGGGCTCGGCGGGACGATCGAACTGACGCCCCGCACTGCCGTTGGCTTGAAGAAGCCGTTCGCTGAGATCACGCTCGGCGGTGGCCTGGAGCTCTTCAAGAATACCGGCCTGTATCGTGACGAAGTTGTGATCGGCGCGCCGTTTGGCGGCAAGAACGCCGATGGCAATTCAACCTTCTCATTCGTCGCGACGCAATTCCTCTACAACGACCGCCGCACCTTCGACGACATCGAGGCGGCCTATGTGAACAATCAACCGGCGACACCGGACAAGGCGTTCGATGCGCTGGAGCTGCGCAAGTACCAGTATAACCGCAAGCGGTTTGGCTATTCGGGCGAGTTCGATTTCACGCCGAACGACGATCATCGGATTTATGCGCGCGCGAGCATCGCCGGATATAATGAAAGTGCCCAGCGCAACCGGCTTGAGATTGACAATTTAGGCGGCACGATCGCCGTCGATCCTGCCAACGCAAAGGCTTCATCGCGACCGATGTCTCGACGGTCAAAACGCTGCGCCATTACGACGAGACGCATCGCAACAGCGTCTTCCAGATCGGCGGCATCGATCATTTCGGCGAAGCGACGCTCGGCTGGTTCGGCGCCTATTCGCGCGCATCATACCTTAAGCACTACGATTATAATTCCGCCTTCGCCGGGCCCGGGGGCCTGACGGTCGCCTACGACAACACGACCGATCCCGATCATCCGGCGCTCCGCGTGATCAGCGGAGCGAGCATCACCGACACGGGCAATTACACACTCGATTCGGTCAACAATACGCGCGAGCCCGATCAGGACTGTGGATCGGCGTGCAAAAAGGACCCCCTTGGCGGGGTGATCGGCGTCCAACAGGGACCCCTCATTTCGATGGTTTAGACAGCGGCCTGGGTATTCTCAGGTGGCGAGATCGGGATGTTGGTGGT
>JALYTP010000372.1 GCA_030854225.1 Pseudomonadota bacterium | reverse complement strand
GCTGAAGATCAACCGCGCCATCGCAACGCGGTACGACCAACTCGCCCACAGCTTCATGAGCATGGTCCACATCGCCACCGCTAGATACTGGCTCAAATTCATCCACGCCGACTTAGCACGCCCTCGGCCAGCCCGACCATGATGCGGGCCGCGAACAGGCCAGCGAGCGCAGTAAACGGCGTGGCGAGGTCGGCCAGCGCGGCAATGGCAAGCACGGCGAACGCGATGGTCCGCAGCCGTCCGCTCGGCAGCGCGAACCCCTCAGCCACGCCCATCGCCAGCAATTCGACCGTCGCAAGCAGGCCCAGCAGCTCAAGTTGTACGCGAAGCCTGGCGCAAGCGATCTTGCGACGAACCGTAATATGCTTCAAACTTGAAATAATTTGGAGGCGCATCGATGCGAATCGCTTGTATCGGCGGTGGGCCGGCGGGGCTCTATTTCGCCATTTCGATGAAACTGCGCGACCCCGCACACGAGATCGATGTGTTCGAGCGTAATCGTGACGGCGATACGTTCGGCTGGGGCGTCGTCTTCTCCGACCAGACCGTCGATAATCTGATGGCCAACGACCCGGTGAGCGGGCGCGTTATCTCCAACGAATTCGCGCATTGGGACGATATCGAGATATTGATTGACGGCGATTCGATCCGCTCTTCCGGGCACGGTTTCATCGGCATCGGCCGCAAGCGGTTGCTCCAGATTCTTCAGGAGCGTGCCCGTTCGCTTGGGGTCGCGCTCCATTTCGAACATGAATCGAGCGACAATCTGACCGACTATGCCGATTACGATCTCGTCATCGCCGCCGATGGCCTGAACAGCCGTTTTCGCCAGCGCTATGCCGAACATTTCGGGGGCGATATCGACGTCAGGCGCAACAAGTTCATTTGGTTAGGCACGCACAAGACCTTCGATGCCTTCACCTTTGCGTTCGAACAGACGGAGGCGGGCTGGGTCTGGGCGCACGCCTATCGCTTCGCCGATGATCTTTCGACCTTCATCGTCGAATGCGCGCCCGATACCTGGGAGAAACTCGGCTTCGGCGAGATGGAACAGGCGGAGGCCATCACTCTATGCGAAAAGATCTTCGCCCGTCATCTGGATGGACATCCGCTCATGACCAACGCCGCGCATCGCCGCGGATCGACGGCGTGGATCAATTTCCCCCGCGTGCTGTGCGAGACCTGGGCTTATGGCAAGCTGATCCTGATGGGCGACGCCGCGCATACCGCACATTTCTCGATCGGCTCGGGCACCAAGCTTGCGCTGGAAGATGCGATCAAGCTCGCCGAGGTGCTCAACCGCTCCGGCCTGTCGCGCGATCAGGCGTTCGCCGAATATCAAGCCGAGCGTACGGTCGAAGTGCTTAAGCTCCAGAATTCGGCGCGTAATTCGACCGAATGGTTCGAAACGCTCGATCGCTATCTGGGGTTCGAGCCAATCCAGTTCGCCTATTCGCTGCTGACGCGGTCGCAGCGCGTGAGTCACGAGAATCTTCGATTACGCGATCCCACCTGGCTGGAGGGGGTCGAGCGATGGTTCGCGGGCGGTGCGAACGACGCGGCGCGACCGATGTTCGTGCCGTACCGGCTGCGCAGGATGACCCTCGCGAACCGCGTGGTCGTGTCACCGATGGCGACCTATTCCGCGCGGGACGGTACGCCCGATGACTTTCATCTCGTCCATTATGGTGCCCGCGCGCAGGGCGGTGCGGGGCTTGTTTATACCGAGATGACCTGTGTTACCTCTGATGGCCGGATCACGCCGGGATGTCCGGGGATGTACGCGCCCGAACATGTCGCGGGCTGGCGTAGAATCGTCGATTTCGTCCATGCCAACACCGCGGCGAAGATCTGCCTCCAGCTGGGGCATGCCGGCCCCAAGGGATCGACCAAAGTCGGCTGGGAGGGATATGACGTGCCGCTCGACGAGGGGAACTGGCCCCTCATCGCGGCCTCGAACGTGGCGTGGAGCCCCGCCAACCAGATACCGCGCGCGATGGACCGCGCCGACATGGAGGCGGTGCGCGACGCCTTTGCGAGCGCCACGCGGATGGCCGAGGACGCGGGGTTCGACATGATCGAACTCCACGCCGCGCACGGCTATCTGCTGTCCAGCTTCATCACGCCGCTGATGAACAAGCGCACCGACGATTATGGCGGCCCGCTCGAGAACCGGCTGCGCTTTCCGCTCGAGGTGTTCGCCGCGATCCGCGCCGCATGGCCGGCCGATCGCCCGATGTCCGTCCGCATTTCGGCCAATGACTGG
>JALYTP010000371.1 GCA_030854225.1 Pseudomonadota bacterium | reverse complement strand
CGCTGGCTTATCGCGACACTTCCGTGCCGCTGGGCCGGGGCCGCGCGCAGAACGTGCCGATCGCGACCGGACGATTGTTGAACGAGGCGGCGTTGTTGCCGGGCGACCGCGTCCTGCTGATCGGTGCTGCGGGCGGCTACACCGCCGCCGTGCTGGCCGAACTGGTCGCGTCGGTGGTGGCGGTGGAGGTCGATCCCGGGCTGGTGGCGTCGGCCCGCGCGGCGCTCGCTGGCTACCCTAGGGTCGAGCTGATCGAGGGGCCGCTTCAGGACGGTCACGCCGGCGGCGCACCCTATGACGTATTGGTGATCGACGGCGCGGTGGAGGCGGTGCCCGCCGCGCTCGCCGATCAATTGGCACCGGGGGGGCGGGCGGTCGCCGGGATCGCCGATCGCGGGATCACGCGGCTCGCATCCGGGCGCCGCAGCGCGGGCGGGTTCGCGCTGACCGCGTTCGCCGATATCGACTGCGTCGCATTGCCCGGTTTCGCCCGACCGAGGAGTTTTACGTTCTGATGACCCAGCGCCGTCCCCTCATGCGCCGGCTGCTCGCCGGTGCCGCGCTGCTGTCGCTGCCGACGCCGCCCGCCGGCGCCGACACGCTGCGCGAGGCGCTGGTCAAGGCATACCAGACCAACCCGACGATCAACGCCCAGCGCGCCCAGCAGCGCGCGACCGACGAGACGGTGCCGATCGCGCGTTCGGCCGGGCTGCCGTCGCTGAATGCCACGGGCGGGTATAACGAGAACGTGCTCGGTTCGAGCAACACGTTCGGGTCGCCCGCGCGACAGGCGACCGCGTCGACGCAATTGTCGGTGCCGTTATTCTCCGGGGGGTCGGTGCGCAATTCGGTTCGCGCGGCGGAAACCCGGGTCGATGCGGGGCGCGATACGCTGCGCGGGGCGGAGAGCCAGCTGTTCACCGATGTGGCGGCGGCCTACATGAACGTTATCCGCGACTCCGCGATCGTCAGCCTGAACCAGCAGAACGTGCATGTGCTCGACGTCAACCTGCAGGCCTCGAAGGATCGCTTCCAGGTCGGTGACCTGACGCGCACCGACGTGGCGCAATCGGATGCCCGCCTGGCGCTCGCGCGCGCGCAGTTGCAGGGGGCGCAGGCGCAATTGATCTCCAGCCGGGAGAATTACATTCGCGTGGTCGGCTCTCCCCCGACCGATCTGGAAACGCCGCCCGAACTGCCGCATCTGCCGGCATCGCCCGATGCCGCGGTCGATGTCGCGTTGAAGAACAATCCCGATTTGCTCGCCGCGCAGAAATCGCGCGACGCGACGCGGTACGATATCGATGTCGCCAAGGCGTCGCGACTGCCCAAGGTCGCGGTCGTGGTCGGGGGCAATTACTATAATTATCTCGGCTCGCTCGGCGCCGGCACCGGCGTGCAGGTCGGGCAGCGCGGCACCTCGGCGACCGCCGGGCTGGCGCTGACCTTGCCCTTGTTCCAGGGTGGCCGTCCGGCGGCGCAGGTCCGCCAGGCCGAGGCGCTGCGCGGTCAGGCGATCGAACTGACAACGCAGACCGAGCGCCTGGTGATCTCGAACACCCGCTCGGCTTATGCGGTGTGGCAATCGTCCAAGGAGGTGATCGCCTCGTCCGAAACAGCGGTGAACGCGAACAAGCTCTCGCTGGAGGGTGTGCGCGCCGAGAACAGCGTGGGCAATCGCACGATCCTCGATATCCTCAACGCCGATCAGGAATTGCTCAACAGCCAGGTCACCCTGGTGACGGCGCGGCGTGATGCGTATGTCGCCGGCTTCGCGCTGCTGGCGGCGATGGGCGAGGCGGAGGCGCGCGATCTCGGGCTCGACGGCGGCGTGCTGTACGATCCGGTCGCGAACTATAACCGCGTGCGGCATTCCTTTTCGGACTTCAAGGATGGCCCCCCGGCGACGGCGGTAGGCACCAGCACGGTGGGCACCCCGGCACAAAATGCCGAGGTGACGACGAAACTCGACCCGATGCTCACGGGGCCGGTTGACACCGACACCCAGAATCCCGCAACGGTGCCGAAATAGGCGGTTTTCTTTTGACCGTCGCGCCAGGATCGCGGGGATTACCGGTGGGTGACATCAGCGCAGAGCCGTCGATGGAAGAGATCCTCTCGTCCATCAAACGCATCATCGCCGAGGAAGGCGAAACGGCGACCGCGGCGGCGCGCGCCAGGCGTCAGCCGCGCCCCGTGCCGCCCACGCCCGATCTGCCGCCGTTCGGGCATGACGAGATTCTCGAGCTGAGCGACCCCGTCCGCGCCGCAGAACGCGAGCCG
>JALYTP010000370.1 GCA_030854225.1 Pseudomonadota bacterium | reverse complement strand
CGCTTGTAGTTCACAATTACCTTGGAGAGCCGTGCGGACTGCTGCCGCGTCGTGGAAAGCTCTGCAGAGAAATACTGGCTGGCGCGACGGTGGGTCACATATCTTGGCAGAGCATCGGATCGAATGGACCGGGCGAGCCACCGACGAAGCTGAGGGTTCGTGTCGTGCTCGTCGACGAGGGCGAACATTTTGAAATGCCTCCGATGGCACCGCCGCGCCGCTATTTGGTCGGCATCGTAGGTGAATCGAATTATCAAAAGGAGATTTTGCGCTGCTCGCCCGGGGATCGGGTCGAAATCGTTCGCGAACGCGGCAATCCTTACGATGATCTCGCGCTTGCGGTCGCAACTGATGACGGTCGAACCATTGGTTACATCGCACGAGACAGCTGGCTCCGTGGTGCTGTGCATCAAGAGGGTAAGGGTTGCGAGGCTACAATCAAGGAGATTCGCGCAGGCGGTGGGGAAAATCTCGGTGTTGTTCTCGAGGTTACGTTGATCGGTTCCGGCATCTCCGAAAGGCAATTTGAGCGAGCCGTGGTCACACAGGCGAAAGCGCTGTCCGTCGAACCGACGGACGTGCGCGGCGCGACAAAAGCATGTTGGCTTGCTCGCTTGCTCCGTCAATAACTGAAACGACGCCTCGCATGGGCCGCCGGGCGCTGACGTGACATCATCGTCCAAAGCTATCCTCACGGACAGCTTCACCTCATCGTCAACCGGCGGACAACGTTTGTTGTCCCCCTTCAACCCCTACGCGTTGGCGACCGGCGGCCCGCAGTCGCACCCTGCGGGGCCAGGATCAGCGGCAGCGGACGTTGTTCTTGTCGATAGCCTGCCCCGCCAGCGCGCCGCCGGCGGCGCCGAGCAGGATGCCGAGGGGTTCCGAGCGGCCCGAGGTCAACGCCCCGCCCAATACGCCCCCGGCAATACCGCCGACGATCAGGCCGGTAGTGCCATCCGAGCGGCGGCAATAATAACGTCCGTCTTCACCGGCATAAATGCGGTCGTTCCGGGTGAGGCGGCGCTCGCGATATCGCGCATCGTCGCGATAATAGCGGTTGGCGTAATACCCGTTATACGATGGATCGGGGCGGTTGTAATCATATTGGCGGTAGCCGGAATAGCTGCTGCGCGGACCTTCGTCTCCGACGCAACCGGTGACGAGCGTCGTAGCGGCCAACAGGCCCAGCGTGATCGTGCGCATGATATTTCCTCCCGAACCGAAGCGTGACGGTAAGGAAATGCGCGACGCGCGATTTGGTTGCGTCAGCGCTAGTCGACCGGTTCGGCGACCCTCATCTCATTCTCCGATACGGCGTCGCCCGACACGTCTTCGCTGGGAATACGGTGCGTGACGGCCGCTTCGCGATCGAGGCGCATCTGAAGGGTACGGTCGTGCCGCTCGGCCATCGCTTCCCAGGCGCGCGCGGCGCGGTCGCAGCGATCGCGAACGTTATCGAGCACCGCGGCATCGGCATTGGCGCGCTCCTCGGCGGCGCGGAGGCGGTAGAAATGCGGACTATCGGCCATGCGGGCTCCTCGCGCGGGGGGAAAGCGTGAAAAACGCGGCGACACCCGCAAGGGCGCCGCCGCGTGGGGGATCATTCCGCCGGAGCGAGATTGACCGCGGCCTGCTTGCCGCGCTTGTCGTCCTCCAGTTCGTACTGGACGCGCTGGTCCTTATCGAGCGTCGCCATGCCCGAGCGCTCGACCGCCGAGATGTGGACGAAGGCGTCGTTGCCGCCGCCATCGGGCGCGATGAAGCCATAGCCCTTGTCGGCATTGAAGAACTTGACGGTGCCGGTGATAGCCATTGGATTTTCCTTCTTTGCTGGGGCCGCCGAAATGCCGGAGGCCCGGTGCCGCGATCTGCAGGGAAAGAAGGAGAAAGGAGCCGCAAAGCGCCGTAGACCGTCGATGTGCGACTGTAGCCCGGTGACTATAGCCGGGATTACGGCAAATAGCGAATCGGGCGCAGCGCAGCGGGCCCGGCGGATATTCTATGGCACCGCGCGGCGCGGCGGTTTATCGTCTCGCGGTCCGTTTGCGAAGGAGCTCGCCATGCTTGTCGTCACTACCGAAAACGTCCCCGGCCATGCCGTCAAGGCGGTGCTGGGCCAGGTCTTCGGCGTCGTGGTGCGCAGCCGTGGCCTCGGTGGCAACATCACCGCATCGCTGCGCTCGATCGTCGGCGGCGAGATTCCCGAATATTCGCGCCTGGTCGAGGATGCGCGGCGCCACGCGATCGACCGGCTCGTCGCGAACGCCGCGCTGATGGGCGCCAATGCG
>JALYTP010000369.1 GCA_030854225.1 Pseudomonadota bacterium | reverse complement strand
GGATCCCCCCGATATAAGCTGGCCGCCATTCGACCACTGGCGGCCCCGACAGCACGAGCGCGAGCACCGCGTCGATCGCCGCACCGCTCAGCATCGCGACCGCCAGTGTCGGGATCATCGAGTAGCGCTTGGCGGTCTCAGTCGCTTGCAACACGTTGGCGGCAGACGCGCTGAACACCGCCGCGAGCGTCAGCCCAATGCCGAGCACCGCCTCCGACGGACCCGCCGGGCTGATCCGCGCCTCGTGCAGGAATAGCAAGGCGACACCGGCCATGGCGACCACCGATCCGACGAGCAATTGCGCGCCCATTCGCTGTCCCAGCAAGAGCCGCGCGAACACGGCGTTGGGCACGAGCAGGAGCGCGAACACCACCGCGACGATGCCCGAGGTGATGTGCTCCTCTGCGCGGTACACGAAGTTGAAGTTGAGGCAGAATTGCGTGAAGCCGATCAGCGCGGCGAAGCCCCAGCCGCGCGCGTCGAGCACCAGCCGCTCGCGCCGCACCAGCGCCAGCACCGTCATGCTCGTGCCCGCGACGAGGAAGCGGTAGCAGACCGACCAGCTCACCGGCACGCTCGATACCTGATCGCGGATGACGAGCCACGTCGAGCCCCAGATCAGCGTGACGATCGCGAAGGGCACGAGGATCGACAGCCGGGTCGAACGGGGCGCGGGGTCGATCACACGCTCCACTTAGCCGACGTTCGCGCGGTGTCGACGCGGTTTTACAGCGCTTGCGATAAGCTGCGCTGATCGATCAGAGCGCGGCGATGGCGGCGGCGAGCGGGCGGATATCCGCGGCGCGCTGATCCCAGGACACCACCAGCCGCACCTCGCCGGGGCCCCAATCGTAGAAATCGAACCCGGCAGCGCGCAGCGACGCGGCCTCCGCCGGGGACACCTTGAGGAACACCTCGTTCGCCTCGACGGGATGGACCAGCCGCGCGCCCGCCGCCTGCGCCAGCATCGCCGCGCCCGCATTCGCCGCGCGGGCATTGGCGAGCCACAGATCGCCGTCGAGCAAGGCGAGGATCTGCGCCGCGAGATAGCGGCCCTTGGACAGGAGCAACCCCGCGCGCTTGCGGCGATAAAAGGTCGCGGCGGCGAGGTCGGGCTTGAAGAAGACGAGGCATTCGGCGTTCATCCCGCCATTCTTGACGAAACCGAAGCTCAGCGCGTCGGCCCCGGCGCGCCACGTCAGGTCGGCGGGCGCCGCGCCGCTATGCGCCACCGCATTGGCGAACCGCGCGCCGTCGATGTGCAGCCCAAGCCCGCGCGACCGCGCCAGATCGCCGATCGCGGCGACCTCGCCGGGAGTATAGACCAGCCCGTATTCGGTCGCGTTGGTGATCGAGATGGCGTGCGGTTGCACCTGGTGGACATCGTCGCGCGTCGCATCGAGCACCGCGGTGATCGATGCGACCGTCAGCTTCGCGCCCGCGCCGTCACCCAGCAGCAGCTTGGCGCCGTGGGTGTAGAATTCGGGCGCGCCGCCCTCGTCATTCTGGATATGCGCATCGCGGTGGCAGACGATCGCGCCGTGCGGCGGGCACAAGGCGGCGAGCGCGAGGCAGTTGGCGGACGTGCCCGACGGCACCCATAGCGCCTTGACCTCGGTTTCGAACAGCGCGGACAACCGCCCGTCGAGCTGCGCCGACCAGGCGTCGCCGTCATAGGCGGTGTCGAGCGTGTTGGCGTCGGCGAGCGCGGCCATCACGGCGGGATGGACCGGGGCGGCATTGTCGGAAAAGAAGCGCATGACACGCGCCTTGCGACCGGGCCGCTGCCGCGTGCGCCAATTACTTCGCCAATGCCGGATACGATGCAGCCTGATCGGAAACCGCTCTAGTGTTAAAGGTTAGACGACGACCCCGGCATGCGCCGCGAGGGCCGCCAGCAGCAGCAGCGCGACGATGTTGGTGATCTTGATCATCGGGTTGACCGCCGGCCCGGCGGTATCCTTGTACGGATCGCCCACGGTATCGCCGGTCACCGCGGCCTTATGCGCCTCGCTGCCCTTGCCGCCGTAATTGCCGTCCTCGATATACTTCTTGGCATTGTCCCACGCGCCGCCGCCCGATGTCATCGAGATGGCGACGAATAGGCCGGAAACGATCACGCCGAGGAGCATCGCGCCCAAGGCGGCGAAGCCCTGCGCCTGATCCTCGACCGCCGTCACGATGAAATACACCGCGATCGGCGACAGCACCGGAAGCAGCGACGGGATGATCATTTCCTTGATCGCCGCCTTGGTCACGATGTCGACCGTGCGGGCGTAATTGGGGCGGCTC
>JALYTP010000368.1 GCA_030854225.1 Pseudomonadota bacterium | reverse complement strand
GTCCAGCGCGATGACCTTGCCGCCGCGCAGATAGACGACCGAAAAGCTGCGCGTCGCCGGGTCACCGCGCACCACCGTGTCGTCGTAACCGATCGACAGCCCCACCGTCTGCAAGCGCAGATCGTACTGGTTCGACCAGAACCACGGCACAGCGCGATAGGGTGCGGGATCGCCGAGGATCGTCCTGGCCACCGTCGTCGCCAGGTCGGTGGCGTTCTGCACCGATTCGAGCCGGATGCGCGCGCCGTCGGCGAAGGCGTTTTCATGCGCGGCACAGTCGCCGATCGCGAAGATATCGCGCAGCGAGGTACGGCCGAAGGCATCGATATCGACGCCGTTGCCGCCTTCAGCTCCAGCGGCCAGCAGCGGCTCGACCGCCGGGACGATACCGATCCCGACGACGACGAGGTCGCACGCGATGATATCGCCGTTGCTCAGCCTCACGCCGCTTGCCCGGCCACCCCGTTCCTCGATGCACGCGACCGCAGTATCCAGCCGGATATCCACACCGTGCGCGCGGTGCTCGGCTTCGTAAAAGCGCGACAATGCTTCCCCCGCCACGCGCGCCAGCACGCGCGGCAACGCCTCGATCACCGTCACGCGCTTGCCCAGTTTGGTGAACACCGCCGCCGCCTCGAGCCCGATATAGCCACCCCCGATCACCACGACATGCGCGGTGTCGTGCAGTTCGTGGCTCATCCGGTCAACATCGGCGCGCGTACGCACCGCATGGACCCCCGCGAGGTGGTGTCCCGCACAGGTCAGCCGACGCGGCGCGCCGCCGGTCGCCCAGATCATCTGGCCGTAGCCGATCGTGGCGCCATCCGCCGTCGTCACCCGGTGAGCCGCCGGATCGACGCGCTCGACACGCTGCCCCAGCAGCAGGTCGATCTCGCGTTCGCCCCAGAAGGCAGCGGGGCGGATCAGGATACGCTCGAACGGCTTCTCCCCCGCGAGATACTCCTTCGACAGCGGCGGGCGTTCATAAGGCGGTTCGGGTTCATCGCCGATGATGCCGATCGTCCCGCCGAACCTGTGCTGGCGCAGCGCGATCGCCGCCTGCGCCCCGCCATGCCCGGCCCCGACGATTAGGATATCGTATTCGTTGCGCATCGCCGCCCCTGCTGTCTCGCAAGCCCCCCCTATCGCAAAGCGGCGCGCGAAACGACGCCATATTGGGGTCGCCCGCCGCGTGCTTCTAGGGCAGATGGGGCGTAATGACGCGCAAGATCATCCATATCGACATGGACGCGTTCTTCGCCGCCTGCGAACAGCGCGACGATCCGGCACTGCGCGGCAAGCCGGTCGCGGTGGGGAGCGCGCACGGGCGCGGCGTGGTCGCCGCGGCGAGTTACGAGGCGCGGGTGTTCGGCGTGCGATCGGCGATGCCCTCGGTCACCGCGCTGCGGCGCTGCCCCGATTTGATCTTCGTGCCGCACCGCTTCGACGTGTACCGCGCGGTATCGCAGCAGATCCGCGCGATCTTCCACGATTACACTCCGCTGGTGCAGCCATTGTCGCTCGACGAGGCGTATCTCGACGTGACCGACAATTTGCGTGAGCTGCCCTCGGCCACCGCAACCGCGCGCGAGATCCGCGCGCGCATTTTCGACGAGACGCGGCTTACCGCCTCGGCGGGGATTTCGTACAACAAGTTCCTCGCCAAGCTGGCGTCGGATCAGAACAAGCCTAACGGCCAATGCGTCATTACGCCCGCGAACGGCGAAGCATTCGTGGTCGCGCTGCCGGTATCGCGCTTCCACGGCATCGGCCCCAAGACGGCGGAGAAGATGCACCGGCTCGGCATCCAGACCGGCGCTGATCTTCGCACATGGGAACTGGCCGACCTGCAACGCCATTTCGGCAAGGCGGGTGCGTGGTATCACGGCTTGGCGCGCGGCGAGGATCACCGCCCGGTCGAGCCCAACCAGCCGCGCAAATCGTCGGGATCGGAGACGACGTTCAACGAAGACCTGACCACGTCCGAGGCTGTCGAGACGGCGCTGCTGCCGCTTGCGGGTGACGTGTGGCGGTGGTGCGAACGTACCCGGCAGTTCGGTCGCACCGTCACCGTGAAGGCGCGCTACGACGATTTCCGCATCGTCACGCGGAGCCGCACGCTGGGCGCCAGGGTCGATGACAAGGCGGTGCTCGATGCCACCGCGCTTTCGCTCCTGCGGTCGTTGTTGCCGCTCCGCGCGCCGATCCGCCTGCTCGGGGTGACGCTTTCCACCTTCGAGAATGACGAGGACGAGGCGCCGCGGCTAGACCTGTGATCCGTGGCCGATCGCGGTGCGCGTC
>JALYTP010000367.1 GCA_030854225.1 Pseudomonadota bacterium | reverse complement strand
CCCACGCTCAAAGGCCGGAGACATGACCGCACCCGCGACCGTCGCCATGCCAATTATCACCCTTGATCGCAGGGCGCCGTCCAGACATGACAGCACCCGCCCGCGCTACCCGACCGTCCGCACGTCGCCGTTTGCCAGCACATGCGTGCACAATTGCGCCTCCGGGGTGTCGTCCGCCTCCAGCGCGGCGACCGTCACCCAGCCTTCGCCGCGCAATCTGGCGGCGAGCGCGGGGTCGGTTGCCAGCGGCACGAACAGCCGCCGGCGGTCGTCGTCCGCCAGCGTCGCCGCGACGATCGCGTCGATATAGAGCGTGAAGCCGATCGCGGCCTCCTCGCTGCCGTCCTCGTGAATGACGGTGTAGCTGCCACCGCGCCCGATCTCGCCGCGTGCGCCATCGGCGAACAGCGAGAAGCCGAGCCAGGTCTGAAATTCGAAGCCGTGCCGCTCGGTCGGGTCGAGGGTCAGCGCGACGCGGCCCTTGACGCTGTCGGCGACCTGCCACAGCCCGTCGAGCCGTGAGCGCAGCGCGCCGCCGACGTCGAACCGGCAGAGGCGATCATGCGCCGCCTCGAAGGGCCCCGCCGCCTCGATCATCGGGAGATAGGCGGGAGCCAGCGCGGCAACAGCGCCAGCGTCCTTGGCATCGAGCCGGTCGGCCAGCCGATCGAGCGAGCCGTCCCCGATCGGCAGCGGCCCCGCCGCCAGCGTCGCGAGAAGATCGGGCAGCGTGAAATCGATCGAGAGACCGGTCACCCCCGCCGCTTCGAGCGCATCGACCGCGACGGTGACGATCTCGCGCGCGGCGGCGATCGTGTCGCGCCCGATCAGTTCGCACCCGGCTTGCCGTCGCTCGCGCTCGGGTGACAATTCGCTCGCGCGCAATCGCAGCACCGATCCGGCATAGGACAGCCGCACCGGGCGCGGATGATGCGCCAGGCGCGTCGCGGCGATCCGCCCGACCTGCGCGGTGATGTCGGGCCGGATCGCCAGCCCGCGCTGGCTGACCGGATCGACGAAGCGCACCGCATCCTGTGTGCGCGTCGATTTGAGACGGCGGCCGAGCGCCTCCTCGAACTCGGCGAGCGGGGGATCGACGCGTTCGTAACCGTGGCCGTGCGCCGCATCCAGCACACGCTGCTCAAGCCGCGCCGCCATGTCGGCGACGGGCGGCAGGCGGTCGTGAAAGCCCGAAGGGAGTAGCGCGTTAGTCACGGCTGCTCCCTTAGCGCGTCGGCATCAGAACGACAGCCCCATCACGGTCTTCACGCCCGCCAGCGCGCGGACCCGCGTGATGAGATCGGCGGTGACGGGGCCGTCGACCGAGAGCAGCAGCACCGCCTCGCCGCCCGCCGCTCGGCGGCCGAGGTGAAACGTGCCGATGTTCACCCCCGCCTCGCCGAGCGTGGTGCCGAGCCGGCCGATAAAGCCCGGCGCGTCCTCGTTGACGACGTATAGCATATGCCCGGCCAGATCGGCCTCTACCTTGATGCCGAACAATTCGACCAGACGCGGCGCCTGATCGCCGAACAGCGTGCCCGCGACCGAGCGATCGCCGGCCTCCGTCTTCACCGTCACGCGCAGCAGCGTGTGGTAATCCCCCTCGCGGTCATGCCGCACCTCGCGCACGTCGAGGCCGCGTTCCTTGGCGAGGAACGGCGCGTTGACCATGTTCACCGTGTCGGTGTGGACGCGCATCAGCCCGGCGAGCACGGCGGAGGTGATCGGCTTCTGGTTGAGCGACGCGGCGGCGCCCTCGACCTCGATCGCGATGCCGGTGAGCGCGCCGTGGGCGAGCTGGCCGATCAGCGAGCCGAGTTTTTCCGCCAGCGCCATATACGGCTTGAGCTTGGGCGCTTCCTCGGCGGAGAGCGACGGGACGTTGAGTGCGTTGGTGATCCCGCCCGAGACGAGATAATCCGCCATCTGCTCGGCGACCTGGATCGCGACATTGACCTGCGCCTCGTTGGTCGACGCGCCGAGATGCGGGGTCGAGATGAAATTGGGCGTGCCGAACAATGGCGAGTCGGTCGCCGGCTCGGTGACGAACACGTCGAGCGCGGCGCCCCCGATATGGCCCGAATCGAGCCCCGCCTTGAGCGCGGCCTCGTCGATCAACCCGCCGCGCGCGCAATTGATGATGCGCACGCCCTGCTTGGTCCTGGCGAGGTTGTCAGCCGACAGGATACCCCGCGTCTGATCGGTCAGCGGGGTGTGCAGCGTGATGAAATCGGCGCGCGCGAGCAGATCGTCGAGCGTGACCTTCTCGACCCCCATCTCGATCGCGCGCTCGGGGGTGAGGAAGGGAT
>JALYTP010000060.1 GCA_030854225.1 Pseudomonadota bacterium | reverse complement strand
GTCGAGACGGAGCACCGGCTGGTCGCATCCTATAGCGACCATGGCATCGCGCGCGACACGCTGGCCGACCGGGCCGAGCTGACCTTCGCCGCGCGCGCCACATCGAGTTTCCCGGGCGCCTTCCCGCCGTTCACGATCGCCGAGCTGGACGGAGTGCTGGCCGAGCGCGGGCTCGCCTGGCCCGGGCGCGCCGACTTTCTGGAGCGTGTCCTGCCGCGGCAATGGGCGGCGAATGCGACCGAAAGCGCGGTGCTGATCGACGGCTCCGTGCTCGCCAATGCGCCGTTCAAGCCGGCGATGGATGCGCTGCGCGAACGCCCCGCGCGGCGCCAGATCGACCGGCGGTTCGTCTATATCGATCCGCATCCCGGCTTCAAGATCCAGTTCGGCGACACGTCGAAACCGGCGCCGGGGTTCTTCCAGACGATCATCGGCGCGGTATCCGAATTGCCGCGCCAGCAGCCGATCCGCGACAATCTGGATGCCATCGCCGAGAAATCGCGCGGGATCGAGCGGATGCGGACGATCATCGCCGGGATCCGGCCCGAGATCGAAAAGCGCATCGACCGGTTGTTCGGCCGCACCTTGTTCCTCGATTCGCCGACGACATCGCGGCTCGCCAAGTGGCGCGCTCGCGCGCAGGCGGCGGCGGCGAGCGATGCGGGCTATGGCTATGCCGCGTACGGCCATCTGAAGCTCGCCGGCGTGGTCGAGGCGATGGCGAACCTGCTTTACCATGCCGGCGAGGAGCCGGGGCCGCAGCGGTGGGAAAAGGTGCGCGGCCACATCCTCGATGCGGTGCGCGCGCGCGGGCTGGACGAGATGGAGGCGAGCTTCGCCAGCGGCGCGAGCAAGGCGACGATCGATTTCTTGCGCACGTTTGACCTGGGGTTTCGCATCCGCCGGCTTCGGCTGCTCGCGCGGCGTGTCTCGGCGCTCGAACAGGATCACGATGCCGCCGATCTCGATCCGATCCGCGATGCGATCTACGCCAGCCTCGCCGACTATCTCGAATGCAAGCGGACCGAGCGGCACGCGCATCTGAAGAAGGAGGTGCGACTGCTGCGCGGCGATGCGGGGCCGCTGCTCGACCGGCTGGGCGAATCGCTGAGCCTCAAGGCGCTCGACACGATGACCGACGAGCGCTTCGCCGCCGCGCTCGACGGGTTGCCGCGCGATATCAAGCGGGCGATCCTGCTCACCTATCTCGGCTTTCCCTATTCCGACGTCGCGACCCTGCCGCTGCTCCAGGGCGAGGGGCTGGACGAATATGATCCGATCAAGGTCGACCGCATTTCCCCCGACGACGCGCGCTCGATCCGCGAGGGCGGGGCCGAGGCGACGTTGAAAGGCATCCAGTTCAATACGTTCGGGGCGTTCTTCAGCCGCGCGTACCGCGAGAACGACTATCTGTGGGGCCGTCTCCACGGCGCCGAGCGGATGATCGACATCGTCGTGTCCACGCTCGACGGGCCCAAGCACCTGAAGCCGGGGCGCGTGGCGGCGATCAAGCGCGCGGCGTTCCTCGCCATTCTGGATGAGGAGGAGCCGAAACTCACCACCGTCGCCGCGCTGATCGAATCGTTACGGCGCGAGATCGGCTGAGGCTGGCATTCGCCCGGCAACCGGGTTAGCCTCGTGCGCATGCAATTCCTCAAGATCCTGTTCTGGTGCCTGCTCGCGTTCGTCGCGGCGTTGTTCACCTATGGCAATTGGGCGACGGTGCCGATCCATCTGTGGAGCGGGCTGATCGCCGAGGTGAACCTGCCGCTGCTCCTGCTCGTCACCTTTCTGATCGGGTTCGTGCCGGCGTGGTTCTATTACAATTTCAACCGTTGGCGGCTGCGTAGCCGGCTCACCACCGCCGAGCGCACGATCGCCGACCTGCGCCTGTCGCTCGATCCGCCCGCTGCGCCGGTCATTTCGATGGCAGAGCCGGTGATCGCCCCCGCCCCACCGCCGCCGCCCGGCACGCTGCTGTGACCAACCGGCTTTACGTCGCGCTCGACACCCCCGATCTCAACCGCGCGCATGCCACCGCGATGAAGGTCCGTCACCATGTCGGCGGGATCAAACTGGGGCTGGAATTCTTCATGGCCAATGGCCGCGCCGGGGTGCGCGACATGGCCGAGATCGGGCTGCCGATCTTCCTCGATCTGAAATTCCACGACATCCCCAACACCGTGGCCAAGGCGATCATGGCGCTGCGCCCGCTCGAACCGGCGATCCTGACCGTCCACGCCGCCGGCGGGCGCGCGATGCTGGAAGATGCGAAGGCCGCCGCGCCGACCGGCACCAAGGTCGTTGCGGTCACGATGCTCACCAGCCTGGACGACAACGATCTGCGCAGCACGGGCATCGGCGGCGGCGCGCACGATCAGGTGCTGCGGCTGAGCGAGCTGGCGATGGCGGCCGGGGTCGACGGCATCGTCTGCTCGGGCGAGGAAGTGGCCGCGGCGCACAAATTGTGGCCCAAGGGTTTCTTCGTCGTCCCAGGGGTGCGCCCCGCCAATGGCAGCGTCGGCGACCAGAAGCGTGTCGTCACCCCCCGCGCGGCGATCGATGCGGGCGCCTCGATCCTCGTCGTCGGGCGCCCGATCACCCAGGCCGAGGACCCCGATCATGCCGCGCGCGAGATCGAGGCGACGCTATAGGCACCGTTTCGCGCCTCCCGCGTTGATGCGGGATGAGGATCGACACGCATATCGAGGGGCATGATCTGGTGAGCCAGGTACGCGCCGCCGCCAAAGCCCATAACGCGACATGGGAAGCGCTGGTGCCCGACCGGTTCCAGATCAATCTGGCGGCGGAGAGGGCGGAAGAGGACGCCTATGCCGAGATGGCGGCCGCCAAGGCGGAGCTGCGCGCGCACATCTGCCGCACTTATGGCATTTCGATCCGCGAGCTGGCGAGCCTCGCGATGCCCTGACGCGGGCGGGCATGCCGGTGCTTGTCGCCTCGCGCCGCGATGCTACAGCGCACAGGTGCCCGATTGTTCGATCCGGCAGGCAAGCCATGCCGATGCCGCCGCCCTGCAACCGCTGATCCAGCGCGCCTATCGCGGCGAGGCGTCGCGCGCCGGGTGGACGCACGAGGCCGATCTGATCAAGGGGGAGCGGATGGCGCTTGGCGAGCTGGAGGCGCTGATCGCCGACCCTGCCGAGCGCATCCTGATCGCGGCGCGCGGCGCGCGGCCGATCGGTTGCGTGCGCATCGCCAAGGCCGGCGACGATCTCGCCTATCTCGGACTGTTGTGCGTCGATCCCCTGTTGCAGGCAGCCGGGGTCGGCAGCGCGCTGATCGCGGCGGGCGAAGCGGCTGCGCGCGACATATTCGGCGCGGCGCGGATCGAGATGACGGTGATCGACACCCGCGCCGCGCTGATCGCGTATTACGAGCGGCGCGGCTACGTCCCCGCCGGCACGCGCGATTTCCCCATCGCGCTCGATCCGCCGCTCAATATGATCGTGCTCGAAAAGGCACTCGCGTGATGCGCGTCACGGCCAAGATCTGCGGCGTGTCGACGCCGGATACGCTCGACGCGGCGATCGCGGGCGGAGCGAGTCATGTCGGGTACGTGTTTTTCCCGCCCTCCCCGCGCGCGCTGAACCGCGAGCGTGCTGCGCAATTGGCCGCGCGGGTGCCGGATCATGTCGCGCGCGTCGGCGTGTTCGTCGACCCCGACGATGAGACGATCGAATCCGCCGTCGCCGCCGGGGCGCTCGCGGTGTTGCAACTGCACGCCACCACGCCCGCTCGCGCCGCCGCGATCCGGGCCAAGACGGGTTGCGCGATCTGGGCGGCGATCGCGGTGAAGGCGCGCGCCGACCTTGAGGCCACCGCCGGCTTTCGCGGTGCGGCTGACCGCATGCTCTACGATGCGAAAACCCCGCCCGGCGCGGCGATGCCCGGCGGCATGGGAGTGCGGTTCGACTGGGGGTTGCTCGACGGTTTTCGTCATCCGCTGCCCTGGGCGCTGTCGGGCGGGCTCGACGCCGCCAACGTCGCCGAGGCGGCGCGGCGGACGGGCGCGGAACTGGTCGACGTCTCCTCGGGCGTGGAAAGCGCCCCCGGCGTCAAGGATGTGGACAAGATCGCCGCGTTCCTTAAGGCCGTCTCGCAGCTATGACCGCCCCCAATTCCTTCCGTACGCAGCCAGACGAACGAGGTCATTTTGGCGATTTCGGCGGGCGTTACGTCGCCGAAACGCTGATGCCGCTGATCCTCGAACTCGACACGGCGTACCGCGCGGCCAAGGCCGATCCGGCGTTCACCGCGCAGTTCGACGATCTGCTCGAACATTATGTCGGGCGCCCCTCCCCGCTTTATTATGCCGAGCAGCTGACCGAGGCGCTGCGCGAGGGCGCGCCTGTAGGAAAAGGCGCGCAGGTGTGGTTCAAGCGCGATGAACTCAACCACACCGGCGCGCACAAGATCAACAATTGCGTCGGCCAGATCTTGCTCGCGATGCGCATGGGCAAGACGCGGATCATCGCCGAGACCGGCGCGGGGCAGCACGGCGTCGCCACCGCCACTGTGTGCGCGCGCTTCGGGCTGCCGTGCGTGATCTATATGGGTGCGAAGGACGTCGAGCGGCAGGCGCCCAACGTGTTCCGCATGAAGCTTTTGGGCGCCGAGGTTATCCCGGTCACGTCGGGCGCGGACACGCTCAAGGATGCGATGAACGAAGCGCTGCGCGACTGGGTCGCGAACGTCCACGACACCTTCTACATCATCGGCACGGCGGCGGGGCCGCACCCCTATCCCGAGCTGGTGCGCGATTTCCAGAGCGTGATCGGGCGCGAGGCGCGCGCGCAGATGCTCGCTCGGATCAACCGCCTTCCCGACCTGCTCGTCGCCGCGATCGGCGGCGGGTCGAACGCGATCGGGCTGTTCCATCCGTTCCTCGATGATGCCGACGTCAAGATGCTCGGGGTCGAGGCGGCGGGGCATGGGCTGGAGAACAAGCATGCCGCGAGTCTCGCCGGCGGTGCACCGGGGATCCTCCACGGCAACAAGACTTATCTGTTGCAGGACGAAGACGGCCAGATCGCCGAGGCGCATTCGATTTCCGCCGGGCTCGATTATCCCGGCATCGGGCCCGAGCATAGCTGGCTGCACTCGATCGGGCGGGTCGAATATACCAGCGCGACCGATACCGAGGCGCTCGACGCGTTCCAGTTGCTGTGCCGCACCGAGGGCATCATTCCCGCGCTCGAACCGTCGCACGCCATCGCCGCGGTGGCGAAGCGCGCGCGCGAGATGGACCGCGACCAGATCATCCTCGCGAACCTGTGCGGGCGCGGCGACAAGGACATCTTCACCGTCGCCGAGGCGCTGGGGGTGGCGATATGAGGGCGCTTCAAAAGCCCTCTCCCCTTCAGGGGAGAGGGTTGGGAGAGGGGCAGTCGCATGCGTGACGCGCGCCTCATCTCGCACGCCAAGGAAATGCGCCGCGAACCGACCGAACCCGAGCTACGGTTGTGGTTGTGCCTCAAGGCCAAGCGGTTCGACCGCGTAAAATTCCGCCGCCAGAAGGTCGTCGGCCCCTATATCGTCGATTTTGCGTCGCGCGATCCGATGATCGTCGTCGAGGTGGACGGCGATACGCACACCACACAAGGTCCCTACGACCGGCAGCGCACCGCGTTTCTGGAAACGCAAGGCTATCGAGTGATCCGGTTCAGCAATCTCGATATCATGACCAACCTTGACGGGGCGCTGGAAGCTCTGCAGCGAGCGTTGGAGACTTCCCCTCTCCCAACCTTCTCCCCTGAAGGGGAGCGGGCTTTATGACCCGCCTCTCCGTCGCCTTCGCCAAGGGCCACCCCGCGCTCGTGACATTCGTCACGGCGGGCGACCCCACCCCCGCCGCCACCGGCGCGATCCTCGACGCGCTCGTCGAAGGCGGCGCGGATGTGATCGAGCTCGGCATGCCGTTCACCGATCCGATGGCCGATGGCCCGGCGATCCAGGCGGCGAATTTGCGCAGCCTTGCAGCGGGCACGACCACCGCCGACATCCTCGCCATCGCCAAGGCATTCCGCGCGCAGCACCCAGACACGCCGCTGGTGCTGATGGGCTATGCCAACCCGATGACCCGGCGCGGGCCGGAGTGGTTCGCGACGGCCGCCGCCGATGCGGGCGTCGACGGCGTGATCTGCGTCGACATCCCGCCCGAGGAAGACGATGCGATCGGTCCGGCGTTGCGCGCCGCCGGTATCGACCTGATCCGCCTCGCCACCCCGACCACCGACGCCGCACGCCTGCCCGCCGTGCTCAAGGGTGCGAGCGGGTTCCTCTATTACGTCTCGGTCGCCGGGATCACGGGCATGCAGCAGGCCGCGCAGACCTCGATCGATGCCGCCGTGGCCGCGTTGAAGGCCGCGACCGATTTACCCGTCGCGGTCGGCTTCGGCATCCGCACCCCCGAGCAGGCGGCGCGGATCGCGCGCGTCGCCAACGGCGTCGTGGTCGGCTCGGCGATCGTCGAGTTGATCGCGCGGCACGGCACGGATGCGCCAGCGCCGGTTCGCGCCTATATCCAGTCGCTCGCTACCGCGATTCACGCCGCAAGGAACTGACATGAGCTGGCTCAGCAACGTCCGCAACGCGCTGTCGTTCGTCGTCCCCCGCAAGGACGGCCCCGACAATCTGTGGCACAAGTGCAAGGGGTGCGGGCAGATGACCTTCCTGAAGGAACTGGAGGAAAACCTCCACGTCTGCCCGCATTGCGACCATCACGATCGCATCGGGCCGGCGCTGCGCTTCGAGTATATCTTCGACGCCGACAGCTGGACGGTCGTCCCGCTGGGCAAGGTGCGCGAGGATCCACTCAAGTTCCGCGATACCAAGCGTTATAGCGACCGCATCAAGGCGGCACGCACCGCGACCGCCGAGGGCGATGCGCTGATCACAGCGAGCGGCACGATCGAGGGCCGCAAGGCCGTGGTCGGGGTGCAGGATTTCGCCTTCATGGGCGGATCGATGGGGCTGGCGGTGGGCGAGGCGTTCGTGCGCGGCGTCGAGGCGGCGATTGCCGATGCCGCGCCGTACATCATCTTCACCGCGGCGGGCGGCGCGCGGATGCAGGAAGGCATCCTCAGCCTGATGCAGATGCCGCGCGCGACCGTCGCGATCGGGATGCTCCACGATGCGGGGCTGCCCTATATCGTGGTGCTGACCGACCCGACCACCGGGGGCGTGACGGCGAGCTATGCGATGCTCGGCGACGTGCAGATCGCCGAACCCGGCGCGCTGATCGGGTTCGCCGGCCAGCGCGTGATCGAGCAGACGATCCGCGAGAAACTGCCCGAGGGGTTCCAGCGCGCCGAATATCTGCTCGATCACGGGATGCTCGACATGGTGACGCACCGCAAGGATCTGCGCGCGACGCTGGCGCGGCTGATCGGCTATCTCGGCGACCGCCGACGCGCGGCATAGGAAGCGGGCGGGACGCACGACATGGCCGACACCGCGACCTCCGCCGAACCGGGGCTACAGCACCGCTTCGCCAAGCTGATGACGATGACGCCGGGCGTCGACCAGCTCGGGCTCGAGCGGGTGACGGCGTTGCTCGACCGGCTCGGCAATCCGCACGAGGCCATGCCCCCCGTGCTGCATGTCGCGGGCACCAACGGCAAGGGATCGACCTGTGCCTTCC
>JALYTP010000366.1 GCA_030854225.1 Pseudomonadota bacterium | reverse complement strand
CGTCACGCCCGTCGATCCGGTAGGCCGACCCGGCGCCGCGCTCAATCCGGCGGACGATCTCGCTTTCCTCGCCGCCGCCCGGGCCCGGCACCTCGATCAGCATCGAGACCTCGGCGAAATCGCGCGCCGGGCGGCTGGTGGTGCCGGCGAAGATCACGTCTTCCATGCCTGCGCCGCGCATCGACTTGGCGCTGTTCTCGCCCATCGTCCAGCGCAGCGCCTCAAGCAGGTTGGACTTGCCGCAGCCATTGGGGCCGACGATCCCCGTCAGCCCCGGTTCGATCCGCAGATCGGCCGGGTCGACGAAGCTCTTGAACCCCGACAGCCGCAGCCGCTTGATCTGCATCGCTTATGCCCCCCGGCGCCACGCGACCGCGCTCACATCACCCCGGCGGCATCCAGATGCGGCTTGAGATGTGCCCAATCGGGCGACGGGCCGAGATCGACCGGCGTGCCGTTGAGCACGAAGCTCGGGGTGCCGGTGATCTGGTATTTTTGCGTGGCATCGTCGGCGCGCTTGGCGATCTTCTCATACGCCTTTGGGTCGTTGAGGCACGCCAGCGCCTTCGCCTCGGATACGCCGCGTTGCTTGACATACGCCAGATAGCCGGCCTTTTCGGCGAAGGTGGTGGCGATCTGCGCCGGGGTCGCGCCGGCCTGCTGCATCGTGCCGACATTCTTGAACAGAGCGTTCTCGCTGGCTTCGTCGCCCAGAAGTTTCTGCTGATCGGTCATCATCTGGTCGAGCAGCGGGAAGAATATCGGCGCATCGACGCACTGCCCGAGCACGATCGGCCCGAGATCGGCGGCGCCGTGGACGGGATAGTCGCGGAATTCGTAGGACATCTTGCCGGAGGCGATCGGCCCGGCCTTCAGCGCGGGAAACCCTTCCGCATCGAATTTCGCGCAGAACGGGCACAGGCGCGAGCCGAATTCGATCAGCTTCGCCGGGGCAGCAGGGTTGCCCATCACGAACCCGCCATCGGGCGTTGCCGAAACCACATCGGTCCACGCTTTGCCGGCGGGCGGCTTGGCGCTGGCGACAGGAGCCGCAGGCGCCGTGCCGTTGGTGTCGGTCGCGGGGTTGCTGCCGCAGGCGGCGAGCGCCAGCGCGAGCGCGGCGGGGGCGAGGAAACGCAACGTCATGGGTCGAACACTCCTTGGACGATTCACAGGGGGATAGGTCATTTGGCGCCCGCCGCGCGCAGCAGTTTTTCGAGGCCCGGCCAGCCGACACCGACGACCATCTTGCCGTTGATCGCGAAACTGGGCGTGCCACCGGGCAGCGGCTTGGCGGCGGCGTTCATCGCCGGCCACGCCCGCTCGCTCAGCTGGAGGATAACGGCCAGCTCGGTCTTATTGTCGAAACAGGCGTCGAACGCGGCATCGCTCATCCCCCGCGCGCGCATCAGATCGGCCAGCCCGCCGCCCTTGGCGAGCATGCGCAGCTGCACGGTGTTGGGGTACATGCCGAGCCGCGCGCTGTTGAGTTGTTCGTAATTGTACGCGCGACCGTACCATTGGCTCTGCTGCGCGAACATCGCATCGGTCATGCCGACGAAATCCTTCGCACCGGCACAGCGCGCGAGGAGTGCGGCGGACAAATCGATCTGCTCCCGCACGGCATTGCGCAGTTCGATGCTGACACTGCCCGACTTGACCATCTGCCCGCGCAGCACCGGCGCCGATTCCTGCAGGAAATCGGCGCAATGCGGGCAGGTATAGCTGAGATATTCGACCAGCTTCACCTTCGCCGCCGGGTTGCCGATCAGATACGCACCGCTCGGCTGGCGCGTGACGACGGCGTTCCAGTCGCGCGGGGGCCCCACCCCGATCGTCAGCAGCGCGGCGAGCATCAGCAGCAGCTTCTTCATTCCTCGACACTTCCTATCACGGGGGCACCGCGGGTTTCCGCGACACCGGCGGCCAGCGCCTCCAGCACGGCCTTGAGTTCGGGATCGGCGATCGTGCGCAGGCTCGCGCCGAGTTCGACCGGCACCGATTTTAGCGACGCCGGCGCGCGGCGCGGGGCGGGCACTGCGACATCGCCCTGGCGGATCTGCACCCTGGCGACGGCGGCATAGCCGAAGAAGCGGTTCACGCGCTCGATGATCTCGGGCGCGATATGCTGCATCATCGGTGCATGCGCCCCGCGCACGACGAGGTTGAGGGTGCCGCCGGTGCGCTCGCCATGCGGGAACTTGATCGATTCGGGCGCCGACACCCCGGCATACCGCTCCCCGACGATCTCCGCCCAGCGGCTGACCACCGCGCTTTGCACGAAACCGAACCGGCGGAAGGCGGCGCGGCCGATATCGGGC
>JALYTP010000365.1 GCA_030854225.1 Pseudomonadota bacterium | reverse complement strand
ATTGCGCGGCGGTCCACGCGCCTTCGCGCTCGGGCCAGTCCCCGTCCAGCACGGCGAGCAGCGCCTCCGCCGCGTCGCGCAGGAACGGCGCGACCGTTTCGTCGCGCGCCGGCGGATCGATCCCGATCGCGCGCGCCAGCCCTTGCGGCGTCGGCACGACGAAGCGCGCGGGGAACAGGAACGCGAACAGCTCGAGCAGATCGAGCCCCGACAATTCGGCCTGGCCGAGCCGTTGCCCGGCGAGCGGGGCGTTGAGCACGATCACCGGCGTATCGGCGGCGATGCGGATCGCCTCGCCGCGACCGATCTGCCGCGTCTCGCCCGCGCCGGCGCCCGCGTCCGCGATCCAGATGCCGGCGTGGCTCGCGTGCAGCGCGGGGTGCGGAAGCGGCATGGGGTCGGTCTAGCCCGCCGGAACGCAATGGCAACACCCGCGAGAGGTTTTCTCCGCCATCGCCGCGCGCTAGGGCGGTGCGACATGAACGACGATCTCCGCACCGCAGCCCTCGCCGCCAAGGCCTGGCCCTATGAGGAGGCGCGCAAGCTCCTCAAGCGCTACCCGCAGGGCAAGCCGGACGGCACACCGATGCTGTTCGAGACCGGCTATGGCCCCTCGGGCCTGCCGCATATCGGCACCTTCCAGGAAGTGCTGCGCACGACCATGGTGCGCCGTGCATATGAGGAGCTGACCGGCGCGCCGACCCAACTGATCGCGTTCAGCGACGATATGGACGGGTTGCGCAAGGTGCCCGACAACGTGCCCAACCAGGCGATGCTGACCGAGCATCTCGGCAAGCCGCTGACGCGCATTCCCGATCCGTTCGGCAAGTTCGACAGCTTCGCCGCGCACAACAATCAGGTATTGCGCGATTTTCTCGACCGGTTCGGGTTCGATTACGACTTCGCCTCGTCGACCGATTATTATGCCTCGGGCCGCTTCGATGCGAAGCTCAAGGACGTGCTGCGCCACTATGACGCGATCATGGGGGTGATGCTGCCGACGCTGCGCGCCGAACGTCAGGCGACCTATTCGCCGGTATTGCCGATCAGCCCGTCATCGGGCGTGGTGCTGCAGGTGCCGGTCGCGGTGGTCGATGCCGATGCCGGGCTGATCCGCTTCACCGACAGCGACGGTGCGGTGGTCGAGCAGTCGATCCTCGGCGGCAAGGCCAAGCTGCAATGGAAGCCCGATTGGGGGATGCGCTGGGCGGCGCTGGGCGTCGATTACGAGATGTACGGCAAGGATCTGATCGATTCGGGCGTGCTCGGCGGCAAGATCGCGCAGATCCTGGGGGGACGGAAGCCCGAGGGGCTGATCTACGAGCTGTTCCTCGACGCCAACGGCGAGAAGATCTCCAAATCGAAGGGCAACGGGCTGTCGATCGAGGAATGGCTGACCTACGGCCCCGACGAGAGCCTCGCTTTCTACATCTACCGCGAACCGAAAAAGGCGAAGTCGCTCCATCTCGGGCTGATCCCGCGCGCGGTGGACGATTACTGGCAGTTCCGCGCCAATTATCCCGCCCAGCGGATCGAGCAGCAGCTCGGCAATCCGGTGCACCACATACATGGTGGTTCGCCGCCTGAGCCAGCGTCGATGCCGGTGACGTTTGGGCTTATTTTAAATCTCGTCAGCGTCCTCGGTGCTCATGCCGATCGGCATCAAGTTTCTCGTTATTTGGGCAAATATCTTAATGGCGTCGACAGCTTTTCCGCGTCGACGTCAGACGACCTCGAATTTGAAAAAGAATACCAAAAAAACTACACAGGGGGAGCGCTAGGGGAGCTGATTGACAGGGCAATCGCGTACAACCGCGATTTTATCGCCCCAACTTTAAATCGAAGAGCACCTCAAGGTATTGAAATTGTAGCATTGGATCAGCTGAACGATAGGTTGAATGATCTTCCCGAAAATTCGTCATCCGAGGACATCCAGAACATCGTCTACGAGATCGGCAAGAGCAGTGGTTTCGCCGAGCTGCGTGACTGGTTCAAGGCGCTCTACGAAACCTTGCTCGGATCGTCGCAGGGCCCCCGCATGGGCAGCTTCATCGCGCTCTACGGCATCGCCAACACCCGCAAGCTGATCGCCGAGGCGCTCGCGCGCGGTTGAATCCGCAAGACGTTGGCGCGGCGCCCAAGCAGCGATAGAGAGGCGCGATGACGCGCTCCCGTTCCTCCGCGCTGCGCCGCTTCCTGTCGAACGAGGCGGCGGGCGGCATCGTCCTGATCGCGGCGGCGGTGCTGGCGCTGGTCGCGGCGAATTCGTCGTTCGCGGGGGCGTATTTCGATCTGCTGCATGCCCAGACCGGCCCGGTGCTGGCC
>JALYTP010000364.1 GCA_030854225.1 Pseudomonadota bacterium | reverse complement strand
GCTTAGCGTTGCGTTCGACGCGCGATGAACCGCCATTGCTGTGGTCCCGGTCGCGCAGTAACAGCCGTGGCCGAGACAGGATGAGGGGGATGCATCGATGAACACTGCCGAGATGACCGCCAGGATCGCCGCCGGGCATGGCTTCATCGCCGCGCTCGACCAATCGGGCGGGTCGACCCCCAAGGCGCTCAAGGGGTACGGGATCGATGAGGGCACCTGGTCGACCGACACCGAGATGTTCGCCCTGATCCACCAGATGCGCGTGCGGATCATCACCTCGCCGTGCTTTACCGGCGACAAAGTGCTCGCCGCTATCCTGTTCGAGCGCACGATGAACGGTGATGCCGGCGGCAAGCCGGTGCCGCAGGCGCTGCACGATCGCGGCGTGGTGCCGTTTCTCAAGATCGACAAGGGGCTGGAGGACGGGGCTGACGGCGTGCAGCTGATGAAGCCGATGCCGGGTCTTGACGATCTGCTCGCCCGCGCCGCCACGCTCGGCGTATTCGGCACCAAGGAACGCTCGGTCATAAACCTCGCCAATCGCGCCGGGATCGCCGCGATCGTCAGGCAGCAGTTCGCGGTGGCGCAGCAGGTGATCGCCCACGGCCTGATGCCGATCTGCGAGCCCGAGGTGAACATTAAGAGCGCCGAGCGCGCCGCGTGCGACGCGATGCTGACGGAGGAGCTTCACAACGCGCTCGACGCGATGCCAGGCGACGCCAAGGTGATGCTCAAACTCTCGTTGCCCGCGCATCCGGGCCAATATGATGCGTTGATCGCCCACCCGCGCGTGCTACGCGTCGTCGCGCTGTCGGGCGGCTATCAACGCGACGAGGCGTGTGCCGAGCTAGCCCGGAACAAGGGCATGATCGCGAGTTTCAGCCGCGCGTTGCTCGAGGATCTGCGCCACCAGATGAGCGACGCCCAGTTCGATGCCGCGTTGGCACAGGCGATCGACCAGATCTACGCCGCTTCGACCGTGAAAACGCCCGACGCGGCCTGAGCCGATGGTCGAGCGCACCCGGCCGGTCGATCCCGCCTGGGCCGCGGTCGACGCCTATATCGGCGACAAGCTGCTGGGGGCGGACGCGGTGTTGACGGCGACGCTGGCGGCCAATGCGGCGGGCGGGTTGCCCGATATCGACGTGTCGCCGCCACAGGGCAAGCTGCTCCATCTGCTCGCACGCATGAGCGGTGCGCGACGCATCCTCGAGATCGGCGCCCTGGGGGGCTATTCCACGATCTGGTTGGCGCGAGCGTTGCCTGAAAGCGGGCGGCTCGTGACGCTTGAGATCGACCCGCATCACGCCGACGTCGCGCGGAGCAACATCGCGGCGGCGGGACTGGCCGATCGGGTCGAAGTAAAAACCGGCGCGGCAATCGCGACACTGGCGGCGATGGTCGTTGCCGGAGAGGCGCCGTTCGACCTGATCTTCATCGATGCCGACAAGCCGTCGAACGTCGCGTATCTGAACGCCGCGCTGGCGCTGTCACGGCCCGGCACGACGATCATCGTCGACAATGTCGTACGCGAAGGCGGGGTGCTCGACGCCGACAGCGCGGACGATCGCATCACCGGCACCCGCGCGCTGTTCGACGCCGTCGCCGCCGAGCCGAGGTTGAGCGCGACGGCGGTGCAAACGGTCGGCGTGAAGAAGTGGGACGGGTTCTTGTTGGCGGTGGTGGCGTAAACGATCCGGCTTTGCGGCGCATGCGTCGACCGCGTCGGACTTTGTCATCTTCCGCCTGCGCCGTATCGGCGATAGGGCGGGCGGATGGACACCCAAGATCCCCTCGGCCCGCTCGATCCGGCGTTCGCCGCGCATTTCCGCCGCGACGACAAGCGGCCGCCGTGCCAACTCTACCTGATCTCCCCGCTGGATGTGAGGGGCCGCTTTCCCGATCGACTGGCGCGCGCGCTGGATGCCGGGCCGGTCGCGGCATTCCAGTTTCGCCTGAAGGACGTGGACCAACATGCGGCGGCGGCGCTGGCCGAGCCGCTCCAGCGGATCTGTTCGGACAGGGAGGTCGCGTTCATCGTCAACGACAGCGTGTCGCTTGCCAAGCGCATCGGCGCGGACGGCGTGCATCTGGGGCAGGGTGATGGCGACCCGCGCGAGGCGCGCGCGGTGTTGGGGCCCGAAGCGCAAATCGGTGTGACCTGCCACGACAGCCGCCACTTTGCGATGGATGCCGGCGAGGCGGGGGCGGATTACGTCGCGTTTGGGGCCTTCTATCCGACGACGACCAAGGCGGTGTCGCATCATCCCGACCCGTCGATCCTCGGCTGGTGGTCGGCGCTGTTCGAGATCCCTTCCGTCGTGATC
>JALYTP010000363.1 GCA_030854225.1 Pseudomonadota bacterium | reverse complement strand
ACCCGATACTGGGTGAAATAGCCGACCCGCATCTTGCCCGACGCGGTCATCCCGCCCTCCATCGGCGCAAGCTGCGCGGCGAGCAGGCGGGCGAGTGTGGTCTTGCCATTGCCGTTCCGGCCCAGCAACGCGACACGGTCGTCGGGGTCGAGCCGCAGGTTGAGGCGCTGGAGCACCGGCGTCTCATTATACCCGACCGCCGCCATGTCGAGCGTGACGAGCGGCGGTTTCAGTTCGGCAGGATTCGGGAAATCGAAATGCAGCGAGGGATCGTCGACCAAAGCCGCGATCGGCTGCATCCGCGCCAGCATCTTGGCGCGGCTCTGCGCCTGCTTGGCGGTCGAGGCGCGCGCAGAGTTGCGCGCGATATAATCCTGCAGCTTGGCCCGCTCCGCATCCTGCGACGCCTTGGCCGCGGCAAGCTGTGCGGCGCGTTCGGCGCGCTGCTTCTCGAAGCTGTCATACCCGCCCGCGTAGAGCGTGATCTTGCCGCGTTCGAGGTGGAGGATGTTGTCGACAACGTTGTTGAGCAGATCGCGCTCGTGGCTGATCACCACCATCGTCGCGGGATATGACTTAAGGAAATCCTCAAGCCACAGGGTCGCCTCAAGATCGAGATGGTTCGAGGGTTCATCGAGCAGCAGCAGGTCGGGCTGCGAGAACAGCAAAGCGGCGAGCGCGACGCGCATCTTCCATCCGCCCGAAAAGCTGTCGAGCGTGCGCTGCTGCATCTCTTCGTCGAAGCCGAGCCCGACCAGGATGCGCGCCGCGCGCGATTCGGCGGCATAGGCCTCGATCGCGATCAGCCGGTCGTGGATCTCGCCGATGCGGTGCGGGTCATGCGCGGTCTCGCTCTCGGCCAGCAAAGCGGCGCGCTCGGTATCGGCGGCGAGCACCGTCTCGATCGGCGTCGCGGTGCCGCTCGGCGCTTCCTGCGCGATATAGCCGATGCGCGTCCGGCGCGGCATCTCGATCTCGCCCTCGTCGGCTTCGATCGATCCGATCATCACCTTCATCAGCGTCGATTTGCCGGCACCATTGCGCCCGATCAGCCCGACACGGGCACGCGGGGGCAGCGCGGCACTGGCGCGGTCGAGGATCGTGCGTCCGCCGAGGCGCACCGTGATACCGTTGATCGAGAGCATGGCGGCGCGCCTAGCACGCGCTCCGGCGTTTGTCAGGCTCGAGGTTTCAACCCCTAGGTTTGCCGATTCGCGGGAGGTTGGGCGCGCGGCAGCGATATCGTCGCGGCGAGGCCGCCGCCGAGCCGGTTGGCGAGCGTGATGTCGCCGCCCGCCTCCCGCACGATCGCGCGGGCGAGGGCGAGACCGAGGCCGATCCCGCCGGTATCCTTGTTGCGCGACGATTCGAGCCGGGTGAACGCCTCGAACACATCGTCGAGCCGTTCGCCCGGGATGCCGGGGCCGTTGTCGACGACGACGATCGCGACGCCGCGCGCCTGCGCCTCGAGACGGACGTTGGCCCCGCCACCATATTTGATCGCATTCTCGATCAGGTTGCGCAGCGCACGGCGCATCAGCGACGGGCGCAGCCGCATCGGCAGGCGCGCCGCCTCCTCGAAGGTGACGTGGGCACCGAGGTCGCGAAAATCCTCGACCACGGCATCGATCAGCGCGGCGAGATCGACGTCGGTCAGCGGTTCGCTCGGCCGTCCGAGCCGGGCGAGCGACAGGATATCGTCGAGCGTGCGGTTCATCTCGTCGATCGTGTCGGCCATGCGCGCGCGATCATCCTCGTCATCGACCGATTCGATGCGCACCCGGAGCGCCGCGAGCGGGGTGCGCAGATCATGTCCGATCGCGCCGAGCATCCGGTCCTTCTCGTCGAGCATGCCCGTCACGCGCAGACGCAGCGCGTTGTACGCGGCGATCAGGTCCCGCACGTCCTGCGGGCCGCGCTCGGCGACCGGCGGTTGATCGTCACCGGGATGAAAGCGCCGCGCCGCGCTCGACAATTCGCGCAGCGGCTTCGAGATACGCCGCGTCGCCCAAAGCACCGGGATCAGCACGATGATGTAGAGCACCAGCGTCTGCCCGATCAGGCGCGAGACGATCGGCCCGTCGCTGCGTTGCCACGGCACGCGCGTGGTCAGCCATTCGTGCGTTGGTTGCTCGATCGCGATAAGCAACTGGCTGCCATCGCGCAGCAGGCGCTCGCGGCGGCCCGCGTTCATATGCCGCAGCCACGGTTCGTCGGGCGTGATCGGCCGCACCGCAGTCTCGATCCCGAGCACGCGGATGCCGAGTTCGGCCAGCGCGGGGCGTAGCGCTTCCTCGACATCGCCGCGGCGTTCGTCCGCTGCGGTGACGGGTGAGGTGTCGGCA
>JALYTP010000362.1 GCA_030854225.1 Pseudomonadota bacterium | reverse complement strand
GGTTCAGCTGGATCGGCGGCGGCGGCGCGACGACCGGCGGCGGCTTCAACGGCTGGTCCGGCGGCGGTGGCGGCGGCTTGTCAGGCGGGGGCGGCGGCGGCGGTGGCTGCACGTCGAACGTGTTCAGCTTGTTCGACACCTGCTTGACGAACCGCGAGGTCAGCCCGGTCACGAACGCATACGCGAGAAGGAACACGACGATGGCTACGACCACCGTCGCGGTTACCCGGCTGCCAGTTACATCACGATCAGCATAGGCCATTCAGAAACGAAACTCCTCTATCCCCATGGTCATTTTCGTAACGTTCCCTCGCTCGCGCTTGGGGCCGCCCGCCATGGGTTAATGTATCCTGGTCCTTGAACCTCTATCGCGGCAAAAAGGACGACGCAAACGCTTTGTCTCACGCAACAAACGTACAATCGGACTGTGGCGGATTTATTTCTGTATCACCGCGGCGTCATGGCGTAACCCTAAACGATGGTTCGAGTTCCGCTCTCCCTCGTCGCGGCCGCCGCGCTGGTGCTGCCCGCACTCCCTGCTTTGGCCCAGCAACGCCCCGCAAATCCGCCGGAAATGGCGATTGCCGGCCCGCGCTACGCCGATATCGCCAGCCTCGCGCTGGCCGCGCCGATCGTCGCGGATGCGACGATCCGCAGCACCAGCCGTCTCAAGCCGGAGGAAGCGCCTGATCTGACGCCCGGCACCGCGAGATTGTATGTCGAAGCGGATCTCGGCGTCCTGATTCGGGGCACCGGGGCGCTGCCCCCGCGAATCGCCTACCTGCTCGACGTGCGCCTGGATGACCGCGGCAGGGCGCCAAAACTGAAGAAGGCGCGCATGATGCTGTTCGCGCGTGCGACGAGCAGGCCGGGCCAGCTCCAGTTGGTGCGAATCGATGGCCAGCGCGACTGGACCCCTGCGCTGGATGCGATGACGCGTCGAATCGTCAAGCAGGTGCTGGCGCCCGATGCGCCCCCGGCGATCGCCGGGGCGGGCCATGTTTTTTACACACCGGGCGACCTGCCCGGAAACGGCGAGACGCAAATCTTCCTCAAGACCGCAAGCGAGCAGCCGATATCGGTATCGGTCACGCACACCAACGGGGAGCGCCACTGGAACGTCGCGCTGAGCGAAGTGGTCGGGCAGGCGACGCCGCCGCCCGCGACCGATTCGCTGCTCTGGTATCGGCTGGCCTGCGGCTTGCCGCGCACGCTTCCCCCGGCAAGCACCGATGGCGACGATCCGGCCAATTCGACCGTCGCGCGCGACGATTATCGTTATGTGCTCGACGCGCTGGGTCCGTGCGAGCACCCCGAATCGCCTCCCAGCTGACGATCACGTCGATCGCGCGCCGCCGCCGAGCCCGCAATGGCCGGCTCCCCGCCGGTGGCGCACCAGCGTCATCCCGATCGATTCGCCCGATTCAGCGATTGCCAGCTTGACGATCTTCACGGTGACGCGGCGCACGCGCGCATCCTGCAGGAACAGGGTTTCGACGATATGGTCCGCGACCGCCTCGATCAGCGTGAAATGCTGGCCCGGCGGCAGCGCACTGGTCGCCGCGCGCTTGAGATCGAGGTAATTCTTCGACGCCGACAGTGCGGTGTCGGGTGCGAAATACGGCGGGCAATCGAGATCGACCGACAGCGAGATGCGCAGCGGCTGCGGCAGATGCGTTTCTTCCGAATAGATGCCGGTCAGCACCTGTACCTCGAGGTCGTGGACCTCCAGTGTCAATCGATCGTCCACGTCGCGCGTTCCTTTCGTCGCGGCGCCATAGCAGATGCGCGCCGCCACAAAAGAGCGGGTGGCTTGCGCTGGCCGCCATCGCCGCTACAGCGCGCCTCCCCCGGCTCGCCGCACCGGGCCAGACCGAGGGTGCCCGTGCTTCATATCGTGCCACTTGCCCAGATCGATCCGCCGCTGGTCGAACAATTGCTCGACCGCGCGTTCGTGGCCGATCGGCATGCGCGCACCGCCTATCGCCTGCGCGCGGGAACGGCGGCGATCCCGGCGCTGAGCTTCGCGGCGATGGAGGGCGGCACGCTGGTGGGCACGGTGCAATGCTGGCCGCTCGTCTTCATCGCCGATGACGGCGACGTGCGTCCGCTGGTGATGCTCGGCCCCATCGCGGTGGAGCCTGAGCGTCAGCGCGACGGGATCGGTCGCGTACTGACGGAGCGAGCGATTGACGCAGCCGGCGCGCACGACGACGCGGTCGCGTTGATGCTGATCGGCGATCCCGGCTATTACGGCCGCTTCTTCGGGTTCAGCGCGGCGCGCACGGGCGGCTGGCGCGTGCCCGGCCCGGTCGAGCGGCACCGGCTGCTGGCGCGAGGCGCGGC
>JALYTP010000361.1 GCA_030854225.1 Pseudomonadota bacterium | reverse complement strand
CGCTTGGATCGTGCATCGTCCTGCGTTACCGCTGCGTGCGATGTATTGCCAGCAGAGCCATCTTTTCAGTGGACGTAGAGCGTGACGACACAGGCCGTTCCGCTGTCTCCGGGCAAGGTGCCGTGGGGCAGAGCGCGACTCGACAGGGCGACGCTTGCGATCGTCGCGGCGAGCCTGGTGCTGTGGTGGCTCAGCACGTTCCACGCCGCCGCTATGCCAGCTTGGGCACCGTGGGATTTTTCCTTCTCGTGGTTCTTCGCGACCGCCTTTTCCCTGCTGTGGTACGCGCGCGGGTTGAAGCGCCAGGTGGTGGACGCGCGTCCGGCGCACTGGCGCAGCGCGCTGTTCCTGCTCGGCGTCGCGCTAATCTACGGCGTTCTCCAGACGCGGTTCGAATATCTCGCGCAGCACATGTTCTTCCTCAACCGGTTGCAGCATGTCGCGATGCATCATCTCGGCCCGTTCCTGATCGCGCTGGCCTGGCCGTGGGACACGATCCTGGCGGGTGCGCCCGATCTCGTCCGCCGCGTGGTCGCGACCCGGATCGTACAGCGCGTGTTGCATATCGCGCGCCAGCCGTTCCTCGCCGCATTCCTGTTCGTCGGGCTGATCGCGCTGTGGCTGACACCGCCGGTGCATTTCCGCGCGATGATCGATCCAGATCTTTACCTGTTCATGAACTGGACGATGGTCGGCGACGGATTGCTGTTCTGGGCGCTCGTGCTCGATCCGCGCGACAAGGCGGTGGCGGGGATCTCGTTCGGGATGCGCGCGCTGCTGGCGGTGGCGATCATGTTTCCGCAGATCGTGATCGGCGCGATCATCGCCTTCGCGCATACCGATCTCTACAGCTTCTATGCCTGGTGCGGGCGGATCTATCCCTCGATCGGGCCGCTCGACGATCAGAATTACGGCGGGCTGATCGTGTGGATTCCGCCCGCGATGATGAGCGTGATCGCGCTGCTGGTGGTGTTGAACGCGCTGCGTCTGTCCGAGGAGCGTCAGCCGGTCGGGCCCGAAGGGGCGATGCCCGCGCCGTGGACGGGGCGTTGAACGGCTAGCGCAGCAGCGCGCCGAGGTCGCTGACGGTGCCGGCGATATCGGGCTTGTCGGTCGACAGCGAACTGTTGAGCAGCCGCGCCTTGCCGCTCGCGTCGAACACATAGATGCCCGAGCTGTGTGTCACCTCATAGGCGCCGCCCGCGCCGTGCGGATCGACCGAATAGGCGACGCGGTAACGCCGCGCGAGCGAGGCGAGCTGGTCTGGAGTGCCGCGCAGCCCCTCGATATGCGGGCCGAACGCCGCGACATAGGCCTTGAGCACATCGGGCGTGTCGCGGTTCGGATCGACCGTGACGAACAGCAGGCGCACGTTGTCGGCCTTGACGCCCAGCGCGGTGAAGACGTGCGCGACGTTGGTCAGCGTCATCGGGCAGACATCGGGGCAGAAGGTGTAACCGAAATAGAGCAATGTGACCTTGCCGCGATAATCGGCTGCGGTGACGGGCTTGCCGTCGCTCGCCCGCGTCATCGACAGCGCGAGCGACGGCACGCTGCCGCTCACGTCGGTCGCGTGCCATGCGGCGGGTCGCTGGCACCCGCCGAGCGCGATGGTCGGCAAGAGCGCTATGAACAGCACGACGCGGAGTTGTTTCGGCAGGATCTTCATGCCGCGCCCATAGAACGGCGTGCCGGGAGGTGGAAGGTGCCAGGACGATTTGCGTGACGGTTCTCATCCGCCGCGAATGGCGCTAGGTCCGCGCCATGACGCAAACCCGATCGACCGGCGCCGAGCGCCTCCAGCGCCGCATGCAACGCGGCTGTGATTTCCTCGGCAGCGAGGTCGCGATCGTGTGCGGCGCGATGTCGTGGGTGAGCGAGCGCCGCCTCGTCTCCGCCATCTCCAATGCCGGCGGGTTCGGATTGATCGCATGCGGGGCGATGACGCCGGAATTGCTCGACAAGGAGATCGCCGCGACCAGGGCGCTCACCTCTAAGCCGTTCGGCGTCAACCTCATCACCATGCACCCGCAGCTGTTCGATCTGATCGCGGTGTGCGCGAGGCACGAGGTGACGCACGTCGTGCTCGCCGGCGGGTTGCCGCCCAAGGGGTCACTCGAGGCGATCAAGGAAACCGGCGCGAAGGTCATCTGTTTCGCCCCCGCGCTCAGCCTTGCCAAGAAACTGATCCGTTCCGGCGTCGATGCGCTGGTGGTCGAGGGCATGGAGGCGGGGGGCCATATCGGCCCGGTCTCGACCTCGGTGCTGGCGCAGGAGATCCTGCCCGAAGTGGCCGAGCAGGTGCCGGTGTTCGTCGCGGGCGGGATCGGGCGCGGCGAGGCGATCGCG
>JALYTP010000059.1 GCA_030854225.1 Pseudomonadota bacterium | reverse complement strand
TATGACTGGTAGAGAAAAGGGGAGCACGTCAACTACCACATTTTTCGCAGAGTTGCGCGTGGCGTGCGGGCCTGCCAGAACGGCGCAAAATCAAAGCGAGGATGTTCCGATGCGCCGGTTGCTGTTGCTTGCCCCCTTCCTGCTTCCGTTGCCCGTCGTCGCCAGGGACGCGCCGCCGGTCATTTCGGTGCAGACGCTCAAGGATGTCGACAAGACTTTGTCGTCGGACGCGTTCGAGGGGCGCAAGCCGACCACGCCGGCGGAAGAAAAGACCACCGCCTATATCGTCGAGCAGTTCAAGGCGGCGGGGCTGAAACCGGGCAATCACGGTGGCTGGTTCCAGCCTGTGCCGATGGTCGAGCTCGATGCGCAGCACGTCGCGCCGCTCACCTTCACCGGGGGCAAGACCCCGGTCAGCATGGCCTACAAGACCGACATGGTGATCGCGACCCACCGCGTGACGCCGCGCGTCGACATCGCCAATTCGGACGTCGTCTTCGTCGGTTACGGCATCAACGCGCCCGAGCGCGGGTGGAACGATTATGCCGGGCTCGACGTGCACGGAAAGACAGTGATCATCCTGGTCAACGACCCTGACTGGCAGAGCCCGGAACGCACCGGTCTCTTCGAGGGCAAGGCGATGACGTATTACGGACGCTGGACGTACAAATACGAGGAGGCCGCGCGCCAGGGTGCGGCGGCGGCGATCATCGTCCACGACACCGAGCCCGCAGCGTACGGCTGGGGCGTCGTGCAATCGAGCTGGACCGGGCCGCAAGTCGAGCTCGATGCCAAGGGCGACCATATGGACCAGAGCGAGGCGATCGGCTGGATGCAGCTGGCCAAAGCGAAGGAGCTGTTCGCCAGCGCGGGGCAGGATTTCGACGCGCTGTCCGCCGCCGCCACCCACAAGGGCTTCAAGGCCGTGCCGCTCGACGTGAAGGCATCGATCAGCTTCGACAACACGGTCCGCCGTAGCCTGTCCAAGAACGTGATCGGCGTGCTGCCGGGCACCACCGCGCCGGACGATTACGTCTTCTATACCGCGCATTGGGACCATCTCGGCCACTGCGACCCGGTGAACGGCGACGGCATCTGCAACGGCGCGCGGGACAATGCCAGCGGGGTAGCGGGGCTGATCGCGCTGGCGCAGGCGGCGGTTAAGGCGGGGCCGGCCAAGCGCTCGCTCGCCTATATGGCGGTGACCTGCGAGGAATGCGGGCTGCTCGGCTCGCAATATTACGCCGAACACCCGATCTACCCGCTCGGGCATACCGTCGGCGGGGTCAATATGGACGTGCTGAACATCAACGGACCCGCGCGCAACTTCGTCATCACCGGTGCGGGCAAGTCGGAGCTGGAGGATCTCGTCAAGCCGATCGTCGCCGCGCAGGGCCGCGTCATCACGCCCGAGGCCAACCCCGAACGCGGCAGCTATTTCCGGTCGGATCATTTCAGCTTTGCCAAGCTGGGCGTGCCGATGCTCGACGGCGGATCGGGCGAGGACCTCGTCGTCGGCGGAACGGCGGCGGGGCATGCCGCAACGCTGGATTATCTCGAGCACCGCTATCACAAGCCGCAGGACGAATATAACCCCAATTGGGATTGGTCGGGCGCGGTCGAGGATCTGACCCTCTATTACGAACTGGGTCGCAAGCTGGCCGACGATACCAATCTGTGGCCGAACTGGTACAAGGGCTCCGAATTCCGCGTGATCCGCGACAAGGATCGCGCCGGAGCCGGGAGCATCACCGCAAAATGACGCCGCCGCCGCCGGCCGAGTGGGCGCGCCACAAGGCGGTGTGGATCGGCTTTCCCAGCCATGCCGAATTGTGGGCCGACGACCTCGAGCCGGCGCGCGCCGAGGTCGCCGCGTTTTCGCGCGCGGTGCACGCCGGCGGCAAGGGTGAGAAAGTGCTGCTGGTCGCCGCCGATGCCGAGGCGGCGGACGCGGCGCGGCGCCACGCCGGCGACGTGGCGGACGTGGTGATCGAGCCGTTCGGCGACATCTGGCTGCGCGATACCGGGCCGATCATCACCGGCGACGGCCGCGCGCGCGATTTCGATTTCAACGGCTGGGGCGGCAAATACGATTTGCCCGACGACGACAGCATCGGCGCGCGACTGGCGAGGAAGCGCCACATCGCGGTCGAGGCCTGCCCGTGGGTGCTGGAAGGCGGGGCGATCGACGGCGACGGCACCGGGCTTGCCGTCACCACGCGGCAATGCCTGCTCAACCACAATCGCAACCCTTCGCTGTCGCAGGCCGAAATCGAGGCCCGCCTGCGCGAGGATCTGGGGCTCACCGACATCATCTGGCTGGGCGACGGGCTGCTCCACGATCATACCGACGGGCATGTCGACAACCTCGCGCGGTTCGTCGCGCCCGGGGTGCTGGCGATCCCCGAGGCGGCGGATAACGATCCCAACTGGCTCGTCTATCAGCACGCCGCGCGCGATGCCGCGCACGGCGAGGTCGAGATCGTCCGCATTCCCTCACCCGGCCGGATCATCCGCGACGACGAGATCGTGCCGGCGAGTTACATGAACTTCTACATCGGCAACGCCGCGGTCGTCGTGCCGCAATACGGCGCGCCGAACGACGCGGCGGCGGTCGAGGCGCTCCAGGCGCTATTTCCGAGCCGTGCGGTGATCGGCCTGCACGCCGACGCGATCCTCACCGGCGGGGGCAGTTTCCACTGCATCTCGCAGCAAATCCCCGCCTAAAGCCGCCGGAGCAGCCGTTTGACTGAGGAATGGTCGGTCGAATCCTGCCCGCAATCCTTTTCGATCGCGTGCTTGATCTGTTCCAGCTCGTCCTGCGTCGCGTTTTCGATGCCGATGAAATCGTCGCGCGCGCCCTTGTGCGAACGGATCAGCTCGTCGAGCTTGGCCTGGATCGCCGAGGCATCCCTGTTCTGCGCATTCTGGATGAGGAACACCATCAGGAAGGTGACGATCGTCGTACCGGTGTTGATGATCAGCTGCCACGTATCCGAATAGCGGAAGACCGGGCCGGTGACGCCCCAGATGATGATGGTGCTCAGCGCGAGGAGAAAGGCCGATGGTCGCCCCGCCCAGCTCGACACACGCCCCGCGATGCCCTCGAAAAATCGCTCCATTCTCGCCTCCTGCTGCCTCACGCGGTGACTGCCATGTTTGCGCGCATTTCGCTATGACTGCATCATGACCACGATCACTGTCGCCGCGCTACAACTTGGGTTTGGCCCCGATCTCGAGCGCAACATCGCCAATGTGTCGCGCCTGGTGCGCGAGGCCGCCGCCCGCGGCGCGCGGGTCATCCTGCCGCCCGAATTGTTCGAGGGCGAATATTTCTGCCGGGTCGAGGACGAGGCGCTGTTCGCGCAAGCCAAGCCGGTCGCCGAACACCGCGCGGTGCTGGCGATGCGAGCGCTCGCCGCCGAGCTAAAGGTGTGGATCCCGACCAGCTTCTTCGAGGCGGACGGCCCGCATCATTATAACAGTCTCGCGATGGTGAACCCCGACGGCACGGTCGCGGGCGTCTACCGAAAGAGCCACATCCCCGACGGGCCGGGTTATGAGGAGAAATTCTATTTTCGCCCCGGCAATACCGGTTTCAAGGTGTGGCACGGCCCGGACAAGGTGACGCTGGGCGTCGGCGTGTGCTGGGACCAATGGTATCCCGAAGCCGCGCGCGCGATGATGCTGATGGGCGCCGACGTGCTCTTCTACCCCACCGCGATCGGCAGCGAGCCGCACGATACCTCACTCGACACCGCGCGGCTGTGGCGCCGCGCGATGGTCGGCCATGCGGTGTCGAACGTCGTGCCGGTGGTCGCCGCGAACCGTGTGGGCGTGGAAGGCTTGGAGGATGGGCACGGCCAGACCTTCTACGGCACCAGCTTCATCGCCGACGAGCGCGGCGATATACTGGCCGAACTCGACCGCGCGGAGGAGGGGGTCATTACAGCGACGCTCGACCTCGACCGCGTGAAACGCCACCGCGCCGCCTTCGGCTTCTTCCGCGATCGCCGCCCCGATCTGTACGGGCGGCTGGTCGAGGATATCTGATGTGGGTGAGATTGCACCGAACTTGATTGCCGCAGCGACAGTTATCTTGGGAGCCTTCGTAACCTTCCTACTCAATCGCCGCATGCAACTGGATGCCGCGTGGAGGACTGAGAAGCTATCATACTACAAGGAGTTCATCGACGCCTTGGCGCAGAACGTTGAGGGCATGGCAAATCCGGAAACCCATCGGCAATTCGCGCGGGCATCGAATAACCTGCTGTTGATTGCATCGACACAAGTGCTCTCGGCCCACAACGCCTATCGCGAACACATTGCGCTGTCGAACACCGCGCGAGACTACACGCTCGACGACAATTTGCTCGCGTCACTTATCAACGCAATTCGTGCTGACTTGAAGATGCCCGGAAAGGCGCGACTAGGCGTCGATCAAGCTCGCCTTTGGACGTCCAACAAAGTTCCGAAAGCGTAGGCTAGCGCCCCTCCATCCCCACGCGATCGGCGACGACGACTGGCCGGTTGCAGCCGTCGATCTCGCGCACGACGGCCTTGATGTGCCTGGCGGGCGGCTCTGCGGCGAGCGCGTGGGCGCCGGGCCTTGCCCGCCCTGCAACGGCATGAACGCCGGGATTACGGCAGATCGGCTTGATCGCGGTTTCGGTTCGCGCGTTAACGGGCGATGCGGCTAGCAACGCGACGATCAGCAACATGGGCGACTCTCCCTTCGATCAGCCCGCTAGCATATCCGCCCGTTTGAGGCAGGCGACGATGCCGGCGATCACCGCGATCGTCTCCTGCGGATCGCGGACGCGCACGGTGTCCAGCCCCAGCGTCTTGGCCGGATAATCGTTGCCGCCGGGGAAGATCGCATCGCCCAGGAACATCATCTCGTCCAGCGCGATGCCGCTTTCGTCGCGCAGTTTCTTCAGCCCGTACGCCTTGTCGACACCTTCGCGCGTAATGTCGATCGAGGTCGCGCCGCCCATGTTGATCGACAGCCCGGGCAGGCGCTGCTGCAGATCGGCCTGGATGATCTTGCGCTTGGCGAAATCGGGATCCCAATGCTCCTTCGCGTCGAGCGGCGCCTGCTGGCCGAGCGCGGAGAAGGTGATCTGGCTGCCGCGATCCTCGATCCGTTCGCCCCAGGTCCGTTCGGGCACGAATCCGGTCGCCTCCAGCGCGGCGTCGAACGCGGTGAAGATCTTCTGCTTGGTGTCCTCGTCGAACAATTCGGCATAGACCGGCGCCCATTGATCGTGACGATAGGTGTAGAGCTTGGTGCCGGTCGTCGGCATCAGCCACAACCGCGCGCGATCGGCGTGCTCCGGCAGGCGGCTGGCGATCTGTTTCTCGAACTGCGGCCAATCCCCGCCCGAGATGACCGCGACATCGGCCACGTCGAGCAGATCGGCGAGTGCCGCCCCCATATCGGATTCGAGCGGTTGCTTGGACAAAGCGAGCGTTCCATCGAGATCGAAGGCGACGAGGCGTTTCATGGGGTCTCCGCTGTTGGACCTATATAGCTGTGTGACCCAATCAACCGTTTCGCCGATCCCACCGGTTGATTGCGACAGCGCCGATGAAGGGAACAGCGGCTGCGGCGAGCGATGTAAAAGTGCCGCTCAGAAATAATAGAAACGATATCACACCCGCGCTAACGGGTTCGCCCGCGATCATAGATTCACCAGCGGTGTTTTTAAGCCCCAGCACAGCCTGTCCAAACCCAATTAGAAACAACACCAGACTGACGAGAAACAGGATCATCGATGCGTGCCGCATCGCCCAATTATAAGCGCCCATAGAACGTCCTCCAGACAGGCACGGCTACCACGAAAAAGCCCGGCTGGTTAGGCCGGGTCCTTCTCGTCAAGATCGCCCTCGATCGGCAGGGTAGCGGTATCATCATCATCAGGCATCATCAGCGCCTTTAGGCCTGCAATTTTCTTTTCGAGCATGGCGAGGCCTCGGTAGTTGAGCGTTGCCGAGAGGCTAACGTGATCACCCTGAATGTTCATGTTGATTTTGTTCAGAGGCGATGACGCCAGCGCCGTCGCAACGGCGTCGAGCATGGCGGGCGATATGGTTGGGGGCGAAGGACTAGTGTGAGGCGTCATGGTTGGCTCCGGCATTGGTTCGTCAGGCCTAGACCCTGCCCCCGCGCCAGCGGTATCACCAGTTCTTCCGCTTTCTTTCGCATTCTCCGCAAAGGCGATAGTTTCCAAAAAAGCGTTGATCGCGGGGCCAATGGCAACGTCACCAAATTCCAGTTGGATGAGGAACGACCGCAGCGCATTTTGCGAAGGCACGCCCTCCGGGAAACGCTCCAGCAACTGTTGGAACAGATTGGGAGCGAGGGCCGCGTCTCGGATCGCTTCTGCCCGATCCGCGTCTTCAACAGAGTGAAGAATGTCTACGGCACGGCGACTGACCTTGATATCTCCTTTCCCAGCCTTCTCGATCAGGCCATATTGAGCTAAAGCTGCGATGACCGTAAGGGACCGACCAGTCAGTCCAGCGTATCCCAGATCCTTTGCAGCGGTTTCTCTCGTGATAATGCTGGTGCGATTTGCCTTGTGTAATTTAGCCACCATATCAATAGCTTGTGGGAGAGATAGGCTTGGATATTGCGGGCTTCGGCTACGGTTCATGGTAATTCTCCGTTGGTTTATACCGTCTGCATACTGTAATTGCGGAAGGCTCGCCAGTTTAAAATCGCTAACTGCGAATGCGGATGGCAGTTAGGGCTTTACGCGGAGAATGATCACGTTCATATGACGAATCGTCGGCAACGCTAAAGGGCGTGTCGGAGATCAGGATTGGACTGACCATGTGATAAAGGAACGACACCGCGACCAGCGTTAGGCCGCTAGAACGGAAAAGGCCGGAGCAAAGCCCCGGCCCTCCGTAGTCTCACCAAGGCGCTGGGCCTCGATTCAACCGCTGTCAGAACGTGGAGAATCGCATGTCCAGCGCCCAAATTCAAGGGCCAGACATGGTTTACGTCCCTGGATATTACCGCATTCGTCGCCGTCGCGTCGAACGAGTGCGGCCCTACTACCGCCGCCGATAGCCTGAACGGCTAGGCCGGGGCCTCCGGGTCCTTTTCATCAGCAACCTTTGGAGGCGGCTTCGGTCGCCTCTCTTTTTGCAAGCTGTCGGGGAGTTCGGAGGGAGCGGTGCCGATGAAGCGCGCGAGCGCCTCATCAAATGGCATATCCAGTCCAAGGGGCGGTTGGGGTTTCTCTTTCATGCGATCAGAGCCTTGTAGGTGAGGCGACCGCTGGTGCTGGCGAGCAATTCATTGACGCGGGCACCCTCGCCAATGTCGCGCAGATTGAAGCGCCAAGCGCTTTCACCGACGTAACGGTTGAGATGCTTTGGAGACACGAAATGGTGAATGCCGACGATCTGGCGCTTGAGCAGCGACCAGTAGCCTTCGATGCCGTTGCTGTGGTGACCGTCGCGAACATACTCGCCAGCGCTGTGGCGCACGACGCCATGATCGAATGTGCGGCCAAGGTGGCGGTAGCGGCTGTGTTCGTCGGTCGAAACCTTGGCACCTGGCGCGACAACCGCGTGAGCGAAGCCGTCCAGCGTGGCGGTGCTGGTGTTGTCGATCACCGTAGCGATAACCTTGCCGCCGCGTTCCAGAGCGCCGATCACCGCGACCTTGCCGCTGGTGCCGGGGCCGTTCTTCGGGTCGCCCTTATGGCGGTTGCTCGCCTTGCCGCCGACATAAGTCTCGTCAATCTCGACTTCGCCGTCCAGCGGCTTGTTAAACGACTGTGTGCGGGCAGCGTGGCGAAGGCGGTGCAGCATAAACCAAGCCGA